>NZ_BMDZ01000004.1 GCF_014636235.1 Tistrella bauzanensis | reverse complement strand
AAATCACCGCACAATCAAAGCACCGCACGCCCCTAAACCGGATCGAACCAGACCCTTGGGGTCAACTCCGACAGGCTGCTAGTAGATCGGCGGATGAGGGCGGTGCCGTGCATACCGTTGATGGATGGCTTGTATCACCTTGCCTGACGTTTTGTTGAGCAACTGCGAGGTTGAATGGCTGTCCATTTCTATCAAGCACAATCATGAAATAGCTGGTTAAAACGGGCTCGGGTGACGGATGGCGGCGCTTGGAGGCGTCGTTGGAGGTGAACGGCCGGGCCGCTCGGCGGAAACGGGTATGATCCCGGCCGCCGGCGCGCCCCTTGACGTGGCCGCATCGGCAGCCAATCCGGCCGATGGCGGCGATTTCGCGGGTGCCGGCCGTGAATTGGCCGCGTTGCCCTGCCCGGCGTTGAGATCGCACGGCCGCAAGACTTCAACGGCTGCCAATTACTATCAAGCGCAATCATGAAATGGCTGGTTAAAACAGTCTCTGACGGCGGATGGCGTCGCTGGGTGGCGTCGTTGGAGGTGAACGGTGAGGGCCGCCCGGCGGAAACGGGGATGATTCCGGCCGCCTACGCGGNGGCGTCGCTGGGTGGCGTCGTTGGAGGTGAACGGTGAGGGCCGCCCGGCGGAAACGGGGATGATTCCGGCCGCCTACGCGGTCCTCGACGCGGCCGTATCGGCAGCCAATCCGGTCGATGGCGGCGGTTTCGTGTGTGCCGGCCGTGAATTGGCCGCGCTGCCCTGCCCGGCGTTGAGATCGCATGGCCGCAAGACTTCAACGGCTGCCAATTTCTATCAAGCACAATCATGAAATGGCTGGTTAAAACAGGCTCGGGCGGCGGATGGCGACGCTGGGCGGGGTCGTTGGAGGTGGACGGTGAGGGCCGCTCGGCGGAAACGGGTATGACCCTGGCTGCCGGCGCGCCCCTTGACGTGGCCGCATCGGCAGCCAATCCGGTCGATGGCGGCGGTTTCGTGTGTGCCGGCCGTGAATTGGCCGCGCTGCCCCGCCCGGCGTTGAGATCGCACGGCCGCGAGACTTCAACGGCTGCCAATTTCCATCAAGCGCAATCATGGAATGGCTGGTTAAAACAGTCTCTGACGGCGGATGGCGGTGTTGGGTGGCGTCGTTGGAGGTGAACGGTGAGGGCCGCTCGGCGGAAACGGGTATGACCCTGGCTGCCGGCGCGCCCCTTGACGTGGCTGCATCGGCCGCCAATCCGGCCGATGGCGGCGGTTTCGTGCGTGCCGGCCGTGAATTGGCCGCGTTGCCCTGCCCGGCGTTCAGGTTGGGCAACCGCGAGGCCCGAATGGCCGTCCATTTCTATCAAGCGCAATCATGAAACAGGTGGATCAAGCTGGCGACGGTGTGACGTGGACGTGGACATGGGCGTGGCCGAGGGTCTGGGTAGAGAATGAGCAGCCGCCGGCGCGGCTGGTTTTGAATGCCTCCGTTGCCGGTGGTCGGTCCGTGTTTCGCTCAGCCCGTCGCGTGGCCCGATGCCTGGTGGCAAGACACATCGGGGTGACGGTGCGATCTGCAATACTGGCTTCCGCAGGTCTTGAGGTGGAATTGCGGCAGCGTGCCACGGGCGTCGTGCGGCGGCGACGCGATGGTGCGGTGGATGGTCTGAAAAGGGGCGGCTGGTTGCCGATCCGATGTCGTTGCTGTGGCAGATTGCAATTGCCCTGAGGATCATGTGGGGCGCGGTTGGACGGCGGTTGGACCCCTGATGGCGGGCGATGAATGATGGTGCCGGGGTCTGGACTGGTGGCCGGACGGTGATGGCTCCGGCTGCCGGTCGGATGGCGCATGTGAACGAGCCATCGATGGTTTGGGCATTGGCGGCGGGGATCGTATCGATAGCCGGTCCCTGCATCAGCAGGACGGATCACGGCCGTCTGTGCCGGTATGGCAAAGGCGGGGGACATGCTGAGCGGAGGGGATGTGGCCTGTTTTCGGCAAGAACAAGCACGAACTAACTTTATAAAGCATGATCATACTGTAATGACGGGTCGATTCCGGGCGCTGGTTTCGCGCCGCGGCGGGTGCTGAGAGCAGCGATGTCGGGAGACATGTAAGGTACTGATAATCTGGCGGATATGATGGAACATGCACGGTTCGTGACATCCTGGTTATACCTGCGCTGCAGATGACGGACTGGCGGCGGCACGGCGGCCGGTATGGCCGGTCTTGCTGTTGCGAGCTTATTCCTGCAAGCGCAATCATGAAACAGCGAGATACAGCGAGATCAACCGCCAGAAGCCTGCGATGCCGCAGAACGTGTCAGGCGACCGGCGGACACAGGGCGTGGGTCATGGGAATGTGTGGCCTGTGAATTCGCCGCCGCATCCGGCCGAGATACTGCAGGCAGATGCCAGGGCCGGGGAGGGGCCGGCCGGCCGCGCGACCGGCCGACCCCGGCGCCGGGGGCAGCAGGCCAGCGCCATGCAGTTGCCCGTGTGTCGAGAAGGCCGCAGATCCAGCCCGTGCCGCCAGGGCGGTGGCAGATCGCTGATCACGTGGAGCCCGCGCCGCAACGGACCGCGATCGGGCGACGGCATCGGATCGGGTGACGATGCCGGCCCCCACCGATGTTGCCCGGATGATGGCGGCAGCGACGGCGGACGGGGCAGGGAGGGTGATGGCGATGCAGGGGGAGGGGGAAGGATCGTGCCGTGCGTCTGGCGCATAGGACGCAGCCGGTGGCCGGCAGGTCTGCCGGACGCCGTGGGGTCGGGCTACGAACCTGCGGCAGGCTGCGGGGCACCATGCGGCACCGGGTGACGGCCACCGGTCGGGCCGCCGTGGCGATGTAACGGGATCGGAGATGGCGCATTGCCGATGGCGGGCCGGTCGGCGCATCTATGGTGCCGTCGCAGGCCTTCGGAGCGGTGGATCGCCTGCTTGGACATACCGTTGTCCAAGATCGACATGCCGTCGCCCAAGGCCGTGCATCGGCCGGGCGCTGCGCGGCGCCGCGCCTGTGGCGACGGTGCCCGGGATGGCGGTCGGGCTGGGCTGCCGGATTGTCTGGCGATGGCTGATAGCCCTGGCCACGGCATGCCCGGTCACCATGGGGCCTGTCTGTGTGGCCGGACGGGATGGGCCGGTCAGGCTGGACGGGGCAGGCTGGACGGGGCGGGATGGCATCGTTACCGGCGCGCCCGAGCCGATGACAGCGGCCCCGATTCGCCCTGAGCGTTCCGGACCACGGGCGAAGGGCCAATGGCGCATGCCATGGCGGTCCGATGCCGGGGGAGGGGCGGCGTATGATCGTGGGCATGGCTGTCGGAACCAGGGTCAGGACCGCAGATGCAGATACGACGGAGCGGGTGCGACATCATGACGGCCGGCATGCCGGTGACCGGCTCCCGCAAGACGGATCTGCCGATCGGCCAGCCAGCTTTTTGATGCAGGAAACAGCTTGAAAAATCATGCGCAATACAGATCAAACAGGATCGATGCAGATCGTCGCCCGGGGCGCATCCGGTGCTGGCCCCTTGCCGGAAATACGCCGGAAGCACCGATGTCAGACGAATAGAAGCCAGATAAAACCAGATCAATCAGGAAACAGCAGGCGGAAGCTGGTTGCCGCTTGTTCATGCGGCCCGGTGCGGTATCATGCAGCCGGCAGATCGTGGCGGTGATGGCACGACCGCAGCCGGCGCCACCCCTGCCGCGGCAACCGGTGTGGCCGCATGATGCGGGCCGGCCGGCCAGTGCCCAAGTGGGGCCGTGCCTAAGTGGGGCCGTGCCTGGGGCGGCCAATGCCTGGGGCGGGCCGTGCATAACCAGATCGAGGGATCCCGGAGATGGCGATCATCGCGTTCGCAAACCCCAAAGGTGGCGCCGGCAAGACCACGTCGGCGCTGGTTCTGGGCACGCAGCTGGCGGCGAAGACGCGGGTGGCGGTGATCGACGCCGACCCCAATCACCCGATCACCGATTGGGCGAAGCTGCCGGGCAAGCCCGATACGCTGACCGTGCTGGGCGATATCGGCGAACATAATGTGGTGGAGGTGATCGATGCCGCGGCCGAGGACCACGCCTTCGTTCTGGTCGATCTGGAGGGCACCGCCTCGACCGTGGTCGCCTATGCCATCGGCCGCGCCGACCTGGTGATCATTCCGCTTCAGGCCAAGCAGCTCGACGGCAAACAGGCGGTGCGGGCGATCCAACTGGTCAAGCGCCAGGAAAAGGCCTTCCGCCGCCGCATCCCGCATACCGTGCTGCTCACCCGCACCAGCGCTGCCATCCGCTCGCGGGGCTTGCGCGCGATTCTTGAGGATCTGCAGGCCGCAGAGGTCAACGTTCTGGGCGTGGAGTTGATCGAGCGCGGCGCCTTCGATGCCTTCCTCGCCTATGGCGGCACGCTCGACCAGCTTGACCGCAAGGAGGTCTCGGGTGTCGACAAGGCGATCGAGAATGCCCGCGCCTATGCTGCCGCCGTGGTGCAGCTTTTGCGCGACAATGAACGTGCTGATCAAGACCATGCCGCACAAGGAGGGCAGGCCCGGTGACCGAACGCAAACGTCCGCGTCTGTTCAGTGACGACGATGCCACGACGCCTGAGACCGCCGGCGCCGATCCGCTGCGGGATCTGAGCGACTTCCGCCCCGGCCGCCGCCATGCCGACGACCCGCGCGCCACCCGCGATCTGGTGCGCCCGGTGGCCGAGGAATCGGGCTTCCGCAGCCGCGATCCGCGCAACTGGGCCGACGACACCCCGCGCCCGCGCGGCCGCCCGCCCGGCCCGCCGACGGTGGCGGTCAGCCTGCGGGTGAATGTCCGCACGGCGGCCCTGCTCGACCAGATCGCCGCCGACCGCGAATGGACCAAGACCCGCACCTTCGAACGCGCGGTCGCGGCCCTGGAACGTCTGCTGGCTGAAGGCGTGGACCCGAAGACGCTGGGCTGAGGCGATGATGGGGCAGGGCGCCTGCGGCGGCAGACATCAGACACCGGGCGGTCTGACGAATTGACCGCCCGGTTCGCCGTTCACAGGCTTCGGGCAATGATCATCCGCATGATTTCATTGGCGCCACCATAGATGCGCTGGGCGCGCGCATCGGTATAGGCCCGTGCCACCGGGTATTCAGACATATAGCCATAGCCGCCGAAGAATTGCAGGCAGGTGTCGATGACGCGGGCCTGCATTTCGCTGAGCCACATCTTGGCGGCAGCCGCCTCCGCATCCGTCAGTCGGCCCTCCATGTGCCTGGTTATGCAACGGTCGACATAGGCCTCGCCGACCATGATCTCGGCCCGACATTCGGCCAGCTTGAACTGGGTGTTCTGGAAAGTCATCAGGGGGCTGCCGAAAACCTGGCGGTCGCGGGTGTATCGCACCGTGTCGGCCAGAACGCCTTTGGCCCAGCCGATCGCGCTGACAGCGACCGCCAGCCTTTCCTGCGCCAGTTGCCGCATCAGATAGCTGAAGCCCTGGTTCTCGTCTCCGATAAGGTTCGATGCCGGAACCCTGACCTCGTCGAAGAACAGTTCGACGGTATCCTGAGCTTTCTGTCCCATCTTTTCCAGAATCTGCCCGCACCGGAACCCCGGGGTCTTCGTCTCCACCACGATGAGCGAAATGCCATGGGCCCCCTTCTCTGGCGCGGTCTTGGCTGCGACCACGACCAGATCGGCGAGATAGCCGTTGGTGATGAAGGTCTTGGCCCCGTTGATGATGAAGTCGCAGCCGTCGCGGCGGGCATGGGTTCTGATCGCTTTCAGATCGCTGCCGGCGCCGGGTTCGGTCATCGCGATGGCGGCAATCGCCTCGCCCGAGGCCATCCGGGGCAGCCAGCGCCGCTTGAGTGCCTCGCTGCCAAATTCGAGAATATAGGGCGCAATAATATCAGAATGCGTGTAGAAGCCGGGCGCCGAGTATCCCTGCCGCATCTGCTCTTCGATGATGACGCTGGCTGTCAGGAAGTCACCGCCGGGCCCGCCATATTCTTCCGGCACCGTTGAGCAAAGCAGGCCCAGAGATCCGGCCTTACGCCAGACATCTCGATCAACATAGCCTCGCTTTTCCCAGTCCGCATAGTTCGGAGCGATCTCGCTCTCGAAGAAGCGCTGCACGGAGTAGCGTAGAGCATCATGCTCTGGCCCATAGTTCGCACGCTCTGCCAGCATGTCATGCCTCCTGTTTCTTATACGGCTTTAAGGCGTGATGGCTTCGGCTGTCAAGAAAAATGAACGATGGTTCGCAGTTCACATTTGTTGACGCGGCCGGCACAGGCGCTATGGTGACAGCTCTCCCCCCCGGACATGAGGAGATCGGGCGATGTACAAGGCGATTGAATGGCGCCACGATGGACGCACCCTCTATTTGACGATGAACAGGCCCGCGAGCCTGAATGCCGTGGATGCCGACCTTCATACCGAGCTTGCGCGGGTGTTCGCGGATGCGGCCCAAGACGAGGCGTCCGACGTCATCGTTCTGACCGGGGCGGGGCGGGCCTTCTGCGCCGGCGGAGATCTTGCCTGGCAGCAGCAGGCGGCCGACGACCCTGACTCCTTCGAACAGACAGCGGTCGAGGCGAAACAGATCATCTTTTCGATACTCGACTGCGAAAAGCCGATCATTGCCAAGGTGAATGGCCCGGCGGTCGGGTTGGGATGCACCATGGCGCTGTTCTGCGACGTGATCTTCGCCAACGAAGACACGTTTCTGTCCGATCCGCATGTGTCGGTCGGCATGGTTGCGGGCGATGGTGGCGCGGTCATCTGGCCGCAACTGATCGGCTATGCGCGTGCCAAGGAATATCTGATGACCGGCGATCGGATTCCGGCGCGGAAAGCCGCCGAGATGGGGCTGATCAACCATGCGGTTCCCGCCGCGGCGCTGGATGCGGCGGTCTCGGATTTCGCGCGGCGTCTGGAGAGGTCTGCGATCAAGGCCGTGCGGTGGTCGAAGGTCAGCGTCAATATCGGGCTGAAGCAACTGGCGCATACGATCATGGATAGCTCGATCGCCTATGAAGCCCTGACCAATGTCAGCGCCGACCACCGGGAGGCACTGGCGGCACTGCGCGAGAAGCGCGCGCCGGTTTTCGGACCGCAGAGGGCGAAGACCCATGGCTGACAATGTGATCGACCTCTCGCGGAAGGTCGCGCTGGTGACAGGCGGCGCCAACGGCATCGGCCGTGCCATCTGTATCAGGCTGGCGGCCTGCGGCGCGCGCGTCGCGGTGTGCGACCTGTCACCGGGCGATGCCGAACGGACCGCCGGAGAGATCGGCGAGGGCGCGCGCGCCTTCGCCCTCGATGTCGGCCAGGAAGCCAGTTGCGCCGCCTGTGTCGATGCCGTCGCCGAGGCGATGGGCGAGATCGACATCCTGGTGAACAATGCCGGCATTGCCGAACCCGTCGTCGGAACCCTGAAGCAGAAGCCCGAGGACTGGCAGCGGGTCATGGACGTCAATCTCAGGGGCGTCTTTCTGATGTCCCAATGTGTCGCACGCCGCATGGTCGCCGCCGGCCGCCCCGGCGCCATCGTCAATCTGTCCTCGATCACCGGCCTGATGGCGCATCGCGCGTCCAACGGATATGGCGTCTCGAAAGCCGGGGTCGTCATGATGACCAAGACCATGGCCGCGGATTTTGCCAGACGCGGCATTCGGGTGAATGCCATTGCGCCGGGGGTGATCCGCACCACTCTTTCAAAAGACCTCGTCGAGGGCGGCAAGGTCGCACGGGCGGCATTCCTGAACCGCATCCCGATGGGCGATTTCGGCGAACCCGACGACATCGCGCGCGTCGCGGCCTTTCTCGCCTCGGACTGGGCATCCTACATCACCGGCGCCACGCTGCCCGTCGACGGAGGCTGGTGCGCCTTCGGCGGTCCGTCCAGCGGCGCATGACCGTATGGAGGCGGCGATTTCCGCCAGCAACGATCCTGCCTGCAGCGCACGAAAGCAGTTTTTTGATGGCGCGCGACTGTGTACCCTTGCGCCAACCAAAGTGAAAATAGTTTCAGTATTGACGGGCCTATGAAGCAAAAGCTGACACGATCTGAGAAAACCGAACGAAATCGCGCTGCATTGATCGATGCCGCCGCAGTCGTGGTCGGCAAGGTCGGATATCTGAATGCATCCGTTGCCAAGATCACCCAGGAAGCTGGTCTTGGTCAGGGAACATTCTATCGCTATTTCGACAATCAGCAGGAACTATTCGACCTTCTTCTGCCGCTCAAAGGGCGGGAGGCGCTGGATCATATCGGAAAGGCCGTGAAAGGGGCGGACTCGTTCATCGAGGTGGAGCTTCGCGCACTCCGCGCCTTTATTTCCTGGGCGCGCGAACGGCCATGGTTCTTCCGCCTGCTCCACGAAGCGCATATCGCGGCACCTGAAGGATACCGGCTTCATATGGACCATATCAGGACACGGTTCAGAAGTTCGCTCCGCCGCAGTTGGCAGAACGGCGAATTTCCATCCTTCGGCGAGCATGAGCTGGATACGATTACAGTCACTCTGACCGCGGCACGAGACTATCTGTATAACGAGTTCGCGGCCCAGAGCGATCAGAGCGACGCGGCGCTGGACGACGTTCTGAACACCTACAGGAAGTTGATCACCTTCGGTTTGAGTGGTGCACCCGGTTTAAACGGTGCACGCGGCTTACACGGTGCACCCGGAGCAACCAGGCCGTAGGCCCGGGATCCTGCCGGCACAGGGGCCGCGGCCGATCGCGTCGATGTCAGCGACCCGCCGCGACCCGCGCCCCGACCATCTATTCGAGGCCGAGCAATTCGCGCGCTGTCACGCGAAGCTCGGTTTTAAGGATCTTGCCCATCGGGTTGCGCGGCATGCTGGGGATGGCCACGATATGGCGTGGCACCTTGTAATCGGCGAGCATGTCGCGGCAATAGGTGAGCAGCGCAGAGGCGTCGAGCGTCCGGCCTTCTTTCATCACGACAAAAACGAAGACGTCCTCGCCCAGTTTCGGATGTGGCACGGCGATGGCGGCCGCTTCCTCGATGTCGGGGAACTTGTAAATCACGTCCTCGACTTCCATCGAACCAATATTATGGCCGCCCCGGATGATAATGTCCTTCTTTCGGTCCGTGTGGTAGAAGAACCCATCGGCATCGCGATAGCCGATATCTCCCATCAGTACCCAGCCATCCTTCAGGGTGGCCCGGCTGGTTGCGGGATCGTCAAGATAGCCCGCGAAGACGGCCGCAGACCGCACCGCGAATTCGCCCTGCACGCCATCGGCAACCTCGGTTCCGTCGTCGGCAACCAGTTTAACCGCGGTATAGGGCCCGGCGCGGCCCACGGACCCCATCCTGGACAGCGTATAGCGCGGATAAAGAATGGTGCCGGTGGCGCCGGTTTCCGTTGAGCCGAAGGTCTGAGCCAACCCGACCTCTGGAAAAAATTCGGCAAGCTGCCGGATCGGCGTCAGTGGCATCGCGGCACCGCCATAGATAAACAGGCGCAGCGCGGACGGGCGTTCCGGTTGGATCCGCATATGCTCAAGAAGGAAGATATAAAAGGCGGGGACGCCATAATATATCGTCGAACCATAGGTCTTCATACGGGCGAGACTGTCGGGGATCGACATGCCGGCATCGATGATCGCGGCACCGCCTGCCGAGAGGATTGGCAGGATCACGCATTTCGTGCTGGCGGTCGTGAAAATCGGGAAGAAACTCTGAAGCCGATCGTCCGGCCGGAGGTCCAGCATGGTTCTGTAGATATGCGCCGCGGCGGCCGTGCGGCCATGGGTCACGATCGCGGCCTTGGGCGCGGCGGTTGTCCCGGACGTGAACATGATCTCGCTGATGTCGTCCGGCGCGAGCTGCGGCCAACCCTGCGCGTCGGGGGCGCCCAGGTCGAGAATGGACTTGAAATCAGCGGCGCCGTTGCCGTTCTCCATCAGAATGATCTCGCGAAGCGCCGGCAGATCGCCGCGGATGCGGTTCACCGTCGGGGCCAGCCGGTCCGCCGCCAGAATGACCGAACAGGCGGCACGCCGCGCGGCGTCGAGCAACTCGCGCGCCGTATAGCGGGCATTGAGCGGGACGAACACGGCACCGAGCAGGTTCGCCGCCAGGATCGCCACGATGGCCTGACAGGCATTTTCGTTGTCGGCGAAGATGCCGATCCGGTCGCCCTGCGCCACCCCTCGGCGCCGCAATCCGTCGGCAAACCGCAGGATGTCTGCACGCAGCGCGCCATAGCTCCGACTGACTTCGACACCGGCGCTCGCCGTCGCCACAAGCGCCAGGGCATCCGGAGACGTCTCTGCATGCGCCAGAATCCTGTAGACGACGGGTTGGGCGATGACCGTCGCAGGCATGTCTTCGGGGCCGGGTAAATAATCGTCTTGCATTGGCACCTCCCGTCTGCACCGAAATCTTTCCACTTGGTGCATTGTCTTTTCGAAATGCATCCTCCAGGCCAGAACGACCTGACGTTTCAGATGCGCCGCGAATCTCCACGCCGACGGTCAAGTATCGCCGGGCGACCCTGTCCGTCAACAATAAAATGAATTGCGAACCGCCATTCATTTTGGTATGCCAATCAGAGTGCGAGGAGGAACCGCAACGACGGCGCGCACCTGGGAGGAAAAAATGAAACGATTTATGACAGGAATTGTGGCTGCACTAACCGTCGGTCTGGGAGCGACCAGTGGTTGGGCGGAAGAGTATCCGGCGATGACGCTGAACATGGCGCATTACCTGCCCGAGACTTATGCAGGCGTGGAATGGGAACGATGGTGGGCCGATCAGGTCGCCGAACGATCGGATGGCGCCATCACCATCGAGATTTTCTGGGGCGGCACGCTGGGGGGCGCGACCGAGATCCTGGAACTGGTCGGCTCGGGCGCGGTGCCTCTTGGGGTGACGGCGCAGGGCTACTTCATGTCGGACCTGCCAGTGGCGGGAACCGCCGGCAATCTGATGATGCGGACGCATGCCGATCCTGCCGCGGCGCTCGACACCTGGCGGCAGTTCCAGAAGGACGCCCAGGTTCAGAAGGAACTCAAGGATGCCGGGCTCGTCGAGCTGACGGCACAGGCCTCGAACCCCTACAAGCTGACCTGCGTGAAACCGGTGCGCAGCCTGGAGGCCATCAAGGGGCTGCGGATTCGCGTGCCCGGCGCCTATATGCCGGAATGGTGGGCGTCGCTGGGCGCGGTGCCGGTGAACGTACCGCTGGCCGAGCAGTATGAAGCCATCCAGAAGGGGACGGTCGATTGCGCATATTCGCCCCATGACCAGATCTTCTCGACCAAGCTGGACGAGGTCGCGAAATACGCCATCGATCTCAGCACCGGTTCGCATGTCACCTGGAATATTTTCATGAACCGGGATGCCTATGAGGCACTGCCCGAGACCGTGAAAACGCTGTTCCAGACTGTCAGCGACGACATGATGGCCCGGATGGTCGTGGCGTATGACACGCTCGCGCGCGAAACCGTCGAGGTCACGATGCCTGCAAAGGGTGTCGAACTGGTGCATTTCGACGATGTCGACAAGGTCGACGCCGCGGCCCTGGATACCATCGATCTCTGGGTCCAGCGACTTGGCGAGCAAGGCCTTGCTGATGCGGCGGAACGCCTTGCCCCGATCCTGCGTGAAAAGCGCGCGTCGTTCGATGATTAAGACGGCGGCTCGCCTGATTGAGGCGACGTCTCTGGTGGTGTGCGGTCTTCTGATCGCCGCCACCATGATCATTGGCACGCTGGACGTGGTATTGGGCCTCGGCTTCAATCACTACATCGCCGGCAAGGTGGAGTTGAGCGAGGTCATGATCGCTGCGGCCACCTTCCTGGCGCTGCCCGGCGTGACCTGGCATGCGACCCATATCCGTGTCGATATCGTGTCCCAGAATTTCCGTGGCTGGTTCAGGGTTTTCGGCGATGTCGTCGTGACCGTGGTCGCGTTGGCGACATGCGCATTCTTCTCCTATACCTCGTGGCTCGCGTTCGAAAGCAGCTGGGCCAAGACCGAAACCGCGCAAGGCCTGCTGCCTGTGCCGGTGTATCCGGTCAAGTTCGCGGCTTTTGCGGCATTCGCCATATGCGGCCTGATCGCGATCGTCCAGTTCCTGCGTCTCGTCGTGAAGCACCGATCTCATAAGAACATCGTCTAACAGAGGCCGAATATCATGGATGCCCTGACGAATGGTGGCCTCGCGATCGCCGCCCTGTTGCTTCTGTTGTCTTTTGGCGTGCCGATCGTATGGGCCATGTCCCTGGTCGCGGCGTCCGGAATGTATCTCGTCGCCGGCCCGGTCTTTGCCATCGCGACGTTCAAGACGCTGCCGGTGGCCACGGTTTCCAACTACTCGCTGGTCGTGATCCCGATGTTCCTGCTGATGGGGTCGTTCTGCTATCGCGCGCGGATTATCGAAGGCCTGTATGACGCCGCGCACCGGTTCACCGCCCGCACCAAGGGCAATCTGCTGATCGCGACGGTTCTGGCGTCCGCGGCCTTTGCCGCCGCTTCCGGTTCCAGCCTGGCCGCATCGAGCATGTTCGCGCGCGTGGCGATGCCGCAGATGCTGAAATACAAATATGCGCCCGGCGTGGCCGCCGCCTGCATCGCGGCCACCGGCACCCTGGCGGCCATCATTCCCCCGTCGGTCGCGATCGTCATCGTCGCGTCCCTGACCAGCCAGTCCGCCGGCAAACTGCTGATCGCCGGGGTTCTGCCGGGCCTGCTGACGGCGGCGGTCTATATCGTCGGGATCAAACTCTTTCTGCTGCGCTTCTCCGATTGGGCACCGGATACCGACGAACGGTTTTCCTGGCGGGAAAAGATCGTCGGGCTCAAATCGGTGTGGAGCGTGGTGGTCCTTGGCGGTTTCGTCATGGGCGGGATCTATGTCGGCTGGTTCTCGCCGTCGTCGGCGGGCGCCGTCGGCGCCGCCGGCGCACTGCTGATCGGCCTGTCGACACGCACGATAAAATTGCCGGGCATCTGGGACTCGCTGGCGGAATGCGCCTATGGCACGGCGCGTCTTCTGGCGATCATCGTCGCCGGCCTCCTGTTCAGCCGATTTCTGGCGGTCAGCGGTTTCATCACCACAATGAACACGACGATCGCCGAACTCGGGGTCTCGCCGTTCACGTTGATGGCGTGCATGATCGCCATCTATCTGATCCTTGGCATGTTCGTGGACTCCCTGTCGCTGCTCGTCATCACCTTGCCGACGCTTTTCCCGATCTCTCAATCCGTCGGGCTGGACCCGGTCTGGTTCGCGATCATCTCCATCAAGCTCGTCGAGATCGCCGCGATCACGCCGCCGGTGGGGCTGAACCTGTTCGCGGTCCTTGGCGCCACGGATTCGGTGTCGTCTGCCCAGTTGTTCAAGGGGATCGTGCCCTTCATCCTTCTGGAACTGGTCACATTGACCCTGCTGATCGCGTTTCCTGTGATCGCAACCTGGTTGCCGAGCCAGATGTAGCACCGGCAGGCGGGCTTCGGGCCGGGATCATGGCCCGTCGACCGGCCGATCGCTCTGCCTGATGCCCGCCTCACTCACCACGCTTCAAAAAAGGTGCCGTCAAAAATACAATTCGCCTGTAGGCATAGCCGATCTGTCCGCAGTATCGTCTTACGGGACAAATGCGCGTGACCGGCGGGTGGCGTGCCGGGGGATCGATCGGGGCGGATGCGTGGTTCAGGTACGGGCGGGGCAGACAGAAGCGGCGGACGGGCCGGTGGAGGCCGGCCGGCAGATCCGGTTGAACGCGTTCGAGATGAACGCCGTCGGGCATATCGCCCATGGGCTGTGGCGGCATCCGCGCGACCGGGCCACCAGCTATACCGATATCGGCTGGTGGCAGGATCTGGCGCGGATCCTTGAACGCGGGTTGTTCGACGGCCTGTTCCTGGCCGATGTCAGCGGCATCTATGACGTCTACAAGGGCGGGCCGGAGACGGCGATCGCCCATGCCATGCAGGTGCCGGTGAACGACCCGGCGATGCTGGTGCCGGCGATGGCCGCGGTCACCCGCCATCTGGGCTTCGGCATCACCGCCAATCTGTCGCAGGAGCCGCCCTATCTGTTCGCGCGGCGGATGTCGACGCTGGATCACCTGACCCGCGGCCGGATCGCCTGGAACATCGTGACCGGCTTTCTCGACAGTGCCGCGCGTGGGGCGGGGCAGGGCGCGCAGATGGATCACGACGCCCGGTACGACCGCGCCGACGAATACATGGACCTGGTCTACAAGCTGTGGGAGGCAAGCTGGGACGACGACGCGGTGGTCTCTGACCGCGCGGCCGGCATCTATGCCCGGCCCGACCGGGTGCGCGCCATCCACCATCATGGCCGGTTCTTCGATCTGGACGCGATCCATCTGTCGGAGCCGTCGCCGCAACGCACGCCGGTGCTGTTCCAGGCCGGGGCATCGGCGCGCGGGCTGGCCTTTGCCGCCACCCATGCCGAATGCATCTTCATTCCCACCACCGGCCGCGGCAGTGCCGCCGCATTGACCGCGCGCATCCGTGCCGGGGTCGCCGCCGCCGGCCGGCGCCCGCGCGACGTGAAGATCTTAGCATCCCTG
Source organism: Tistrella bauzanensis (assembly GCF_014636235.1). Lineage (NCBI taxonomy): Bacteria > Pseudomonadati > Pseudomonadota > Alphaproteobacteria > Geminicoccales > Geminicoccaceae > Tistrella > Tistrella bauzanensis. The sequence goes on along the minus strand of NZ_BMDZ01000004.1, from coordinate 139,657 downwards.
ATGACCGTGATCGGCCGCACCGCGGTCGAGGCGCGCGAGAAATTCGAAGACTATGGCCGCTATGCCGCCGCCGAGGCGGGGCTGGCGCAGCTTGCCGCCGCGACCGGCATCGATTTCGCCCGCTTCGCGCCCGATGAGCCGATCGTGGTGGCGGGCGAGGCCGGCAATGGCATCCGGTCGCTGGTGGCGCAGCTTGGCGCCGGCGATGACGGGCCGCCGACGGTGAACCGTCTGCTGGCGGGCATGACCCTGGGCGGGCGGTTCAAGCCGGTGGTCGGCACCTCTGAGCAGGTCGCCGACGAGATCGCCGCCTGGATCGCCGAAGCCGATATCGACGGCTTCAACCTGATCCGCACCGTCACCCCTGACTGCTTCACCGATGTTGCCGACCTGCTGGTGCCGGTGTTGCAGGAGCGTGGCCTGTACAAGCACGGCTATGGCGACGGCACCTTGCGCGACCGGCTGTTCGGTCAGGGGCCGCGCCCGGCGCCCGGCCATCCTGCCGCCGCGTTGCGACAGCCGGAAACGCCCTCGTCACCTGCCGCGGAGGACCGCCCATGACCAGCCCCTCCGCCGCCGATATCGGCCCCCGCAGCCATGACGCCTGGATGGCACTGGCCGGCGAGGTGGCGGCAGCCCTTGCCGCCGACATCGCCCGCCGCCATCGCGACCACACGCCGCCGCATGACCAGATCCGGCTGTTGAAGGCAAGCGGGCTTGCCACCATGGCGGTGCCTGCGGCATCTGGCGGCGGCGGTGCCCGTTGGTCGACGGTGGTGGCGGTGGCGCGTGAACTGGCGGCGGTCGACGGCTCGGTCGGCACCCTGTTCGGCTATCATTCCATGGGCGTGCTGCATCAGAGCATCGGCCGGCCGGCGCTGGCCGGACCGCGCCTGGCCGAGATCGCACGCGACCGGCTGTGGCTGGCCGGCGTCACCAACCCGCGCGACGACGATGTCCAGGTGCGGCCCGATGGCGGCGATGTGGTGCTGGACGGTACCAAGAGTTTCTGCACCGGGGCGGCCTTTGCCGACCGGCTGGTGGTCTGGGGCCGGCGCACCGATACCGGCGCGCCGGTTCTGGTCTATCTGCGCGGCGACGCGCCGGGGCTGCGCTGCCATCACGACTGGGACAGCCTGGGGCTGGACCGTGCCGACAGTGGCGGCTTCACGCTCGACGGCGTGCGGGTGCCGGCCGCCGACATGCAGATGGAAGACCGCGACGGCGTCGACGCCTTTGCGGTGGCGGCCCGCACGCCGGTCAACCAGCTCACCTTCGCCAATCTGTATCTGGGCTTCGCGCTCGGCGCCTTCCGCGCCGGCCGCGACTATGTCCGCACCAGCACCCGGGCATGGCCGGCATCGGGTGTGGCGCGCGCGGTCGACGACCCGCTGGTCGTGTCTCAATTCGGCGAATTCTGGATCGCGATACAGGCGGTGGTGGCGCTGGCCGATCGCGCGGCGGGCAAGGTCGATGCCATGCTCGACGCGGCCCCGCGCTTCGATGCCCAACTTCGGGGTGACGCGGCGGTTGATGTTGCAACCATAAAAGTATTATCTAGCCGCTTGAGTCTTGACGTCGCGACCAGAATCTACGACGCCATGGGGGCGCGTGCGACCCATAACCGCCATGCCTTCGACCGGTTCTGGCGTGATGCCCGCACCCATACGCTGCACGACCCCCTGGCCTACAAGATCCTGGAGATCGGACACTTCGCTCTGAACGCGCGCCTGCCCGAACCGCAGGCCTATAGCTGAGATGACATCAGACCGGCTGAACCGGTCGAGCTGGAGACGTTAGAGAATGATGGATCGGCGCGATTTCCTGAAGTCCGGCGCGGCCGCCGGGCTCTTCCTGTCGGTGGGTGGTGTGGTCATGCCGTTTGGCCAGGCCTTTGCCCAGAGCGCCGATGGCGCATCCCTGCGGGTTCTGGCCGAAGACGGCCCCAATTCCCGCGACCCGCATGGCGACGGCGTCAACCGGGCCTCGCTGGGCACCTTCACCAACATCTATGACCGGCTGATCAATTTCGACCGGATCGAGGTGTCGCCGGGGCTCTATCGCTATGATTACAGCCGTTTCAAGGGCGAGCTGGCCGAACGGTTCGAGGTGCTGGAAGACGGCAAGGTGCTGGTCTTCCACCTGCATCCCGACGCCACCTTCCATGACGGCAAGCCGGTCACCGCCGCTGATGTCGTCTGGTCGCTGGAACGCGGCATCAACCTGCCGGCCTCCAAGCGCCAGCTTGGCACCGGCTCGATCGTCTCGGCCGATCAGTTCGAAGCGGTCGACGACCACACCGTGCGGCTGAGCTTCGCGCGCGCCGACCGTTATACCCTGCCCAATCTGGCGCTGACCTTTGCCTCGGTACTGAACAGCGAGTTGGTGCGTTCGCATGCCACCGAGGCCGATCCCTGGGGCACGGAATGGCTGCGCAACAACGCCGCCGGCAGCGGTGCCTTCAAGGTCGAGACCTGGACCGCCGGCCAGCAGGTGATCTACAGCCGCTTCGACGACTGGAAGGGCGGCGCGCTGCCGCAGATCCGCCGGGCGCTGGTCCAGGTGGTGCCGGCCGCCCCCGGCCGGGTGGCGGCGGTCACCCGCGGCGATGCCGATGTGGCCCTGCAACTGCCACCCAAGGACGTGGCGGCGATTGCGGCCGATCCGAAGGTGAAGCTGATCTCGCTGCCGGTCACCAACAGCTTCCGCTTCGTTGCCTTCAACACCCGCACGGCACCCTTCGACGATGTCCGCGTGCGCCAGGCCATCGCCTGGGCGCTGCCTTACGAAGACATGTTCCAGGGCGCGATCTTCGGTCGCGGCATGCCGCTCTATGGCGCCGCATCGGCTGCACCCGAAGGCTCCGCCTTCCCGCAGCCCTATCCCTATCAGACCGATCTGGACCGGGCGCGGGCGCTCTTGGCCGAAGCCGGGCTCGGTGACGGCTTCGAGACCACCTTCAGCTATAACGTCGCCGATGCGGTGACCGCCGATCCGATCGCGCTGCTGGTGCAGGAACAACTGGGTCGGATCGGCATCAAGGTGACGATCGAGAAGGTGCCGACGGCCAATTGGGGCACGCTGCTGACCGAAAAAAAGGTGCCGTTCTATGTCGAGGGCTCCTCGGCCTGGTTCAACGATCCGGACTATTTCTTCCGCATCTTCTTCCAGGGCGACTGGCGGTGGAATTTCGGTTCGTTCCAGAATGCGGAACTGACGGTGCTGGTCGAGAAGGCGCGCTGGGAAACCGACAAGGATACCTATGACGATCTGATCAGGCAGGCGATCGCGATCGTGTTCCGCGAACTGCCGATCATGCCGCTGTGGCTGCCATCCTTCGATGCCGCGATGCAGCCGGCTGTGGACGATTTCACCTATTATATCCATGGTCAGGTCGACTTCCGGCCGCTGACCAAATCCGCCTGACCCGCGCGGTCCGGCCTGCACCCTCAACCGGAGCCCGTGCCACACGTGCCTGCCCTTCTGAGCTTCATCGGCAAGCGCAGCCTGGCGACCCTGCCGATCCTGGCCGGCGCCCTGGTGTTCACCTTCGTGGTGATGCGGTTGCTGCCGGCGGACCCGGCAGCCTTTCTTGCCTCGGGCCCCGGTATGGGGCCCGAGGAGATCGAGGCGATCCGGATCAATCTGGGGCTGGACCGCAGCATTCCCGAACAATTGCTGATCTATGCCGGCGATATACTGCGCGGCGATCTGGGCCGATCATCCACCACCGGCGAGACGGTGGTGGATGATCTGGCGGCCCGACTGCCGGCCTCGCTGGAACTTACCGTCACCGGCTTTCTGCTGGCGATGCTGGTGGCGCTGCCGCTGGGTATCGCCGCCGCGGCGCGGCCGGGGTCGTGGATCGACCATCTGTGCCGGATCATCGCCACCGCCGGCACCTCGCTGCCCAGCTTCGTGATCGGGCTGCTGCTGATCCACATCTTCTATTTCAATCTGGGCTGGGCGCCGGAGCCGGTCGGCCGCTTCGACATGATGCTGTTTCCGCCGCCGGTGGTGACCGGATCGATGGTGATCGATGCGGTGCTGGCGGGGGATGGCGCGGCCTTGCGATCGGTGCTGGGGCGGATGGTGCTGCCCTGTCTGACCATGGCGCTGTTCGCCCTGGCGCCGCTGGCGCGCATCACCCGGGGTGCGATGATCGGCGTGCTGGCATCGGATTTCGTGGTGGCGGCGCGGGCGGCGGGTCTGCCACGCCGTATGGTGCTGTGGCACTATGCCCTGCACAATGCCGCGGTGCCGATCGTCACCACGCTGGGGCTGGTATTTTCGTACATGCTGGGGGCCAATGTTCTGGTGGAAAAGGTCTTTGCCTGGCCGGGCATCGGATCTTATGCGCTGGACGCGGTGATGAACGCCGATTACGCGCCGGTGCAGGGCTTCGTGCTGCTGGTGGCGGTGGCCTTCGCGCTGGTCAACCTGCTGATCGACATTCTGTACGGGCTGATCGATCCACGGGTGGGGCGGATGGGATGACCGTGACCATCGATCCTCATACCGCCGCATCGGCAACCATCCGCAGCCGCGCCCGCCGGCTGTTGGCGCTGGCCGCGGATAATCCGCCCGGCTTTCTGGCGCTGCTGGTGGTGGCACTGATGGTGTTTGCCGCGGTTTTCGGGCCGGCGATCGTGCCGCATGATCCGCTGGCGACCAATGTCGCCCACGGGCTTGAGGCGCCGTCGCCCAGCCACTGGTTCGGCACCGACCAGCTTGGCCGCGACATCTTTTCGCGCGTGGTGGTCGCCACCCGGCTGGATCTTGCGATCGCGATCTCGGCGGTGGCGCTGTCCTGTGTGGCCGGCACCGCCATCGGTGCGCTGTGCGGCTGGCGGGGCGGCTGGCTGGACCGGGGCATCGGCCGGCTGGTCGATGTGCTGATGGCATTTCCGCTGTTCGTGGTGGCGATGGCGATGGTGGCAGCGCTGGGCAACACGGTCGCGAACATCGTCTGGGCGACCGCGATCATCAATCTGCCATTCTATATCCGCGTCACCCGCGCCGAGGTGGCGGCACGGCGCGATGCGGCCTGGGTGCAGGCGGCGCGGCTGGGCGGCTATGGCGATATGCGGTTGCTGTTCACGGTTCTGCTGCCGGCGCTGCTGCCGGTGCTGGCCATCCAGGTGTCGCTGAACCTGGGCTGGGCGGTGCTGAACGCGGCCGGGCTGTCGTTCATCGGCCTGGGCGTGCGCCCGCCCGCCGCCGAATGGGGCATCCTGACCAGCGAGGGCGCGCAGTTCATCATGACCGGGCAGTGGTGGGTGGCGGTGTTTCCGGGGCTGGCGCTGCTGATGGCGGTGTTCGCCTTCAATCTGGCCGGCGATGCGCTGCGCGATCTGCTGGACCCGAGGCGCCGGTGACAGTGCCGCTGCTGGACATCCATGATCTGGCCATCAGTTTCGCGGGCAGCCCGCGCCCGGCGCTGGATGGCGCCAGCCTGTCGATCGGCCCGGGCGAGACGCTGGGGCTGGTCGGGGAAAGCGGCTCCGGAAAATCGGTGACGGCGCTGGCGGTTCTGGGGCTGCTGCCGCCGGCCGGCCGCGTTCTCCGCGGCCGGATCAGCTTCGATGGCGTGGATCTGACGGCGGGCGGCGAGGCGGTGGTGGCGCCTTTGCGCGGCCGGGCGATCTCGATGGTGTTCCAGAATCCGCGCCGGGCGCTGAACCCGCTCAGGCGGGTGGGGCGGCTGATCGGCGACGTGCTGCGTGCCCATGCGGCGCGGGGAGAGGGCCGGCACCTGACCGGCGCCCGGCTGCGCGCGCGGGTGGTGGAGTTGCTGGCCGCGGTCGGCATCCCCGATCCGGGCCGGCGCGCCGATGCCTATCCATTCGAATTGTCGGGCGGCATGTGCCAGCGGGTGATGATCGCGATCGCGCTGGCCGGCAATCCGCGGCTGCTGATCGCCGACGAACCCACCACCGGGCTCGATGTCACCACCCAGGCGATCATTCTGGACCTGATCGACGATCTGGCGCGGGCGCGCGGCATGGCCACGATCCTGATCACCCATGATCTGGCGGTGGCGGCCGAACGCTGCCGGCGGCTGGCGGTGATGCGCGACGGCCGGGTGGTCGAGGCCGGGCCGACGGCGCGGCTGCTGGCAGCCCCCGCCCATCCCTATACCGCCGCCCTCATCCGCGCCACCCCCGGCCCCACCACCCGGATCGAGGATCTGGGCGCATGACCATCGCCATCACATCACAAGGCGTGGCGCCGCCGCTTCTGGCGGTCACCGGGCTGGTGAAGACCTTTTCAGCCGGCGGCCGGCCGCCGCAGCGGCTGCATGCGGTGGATGGCGTCGATTTCACCCTGGCGCGGGGCCAGGCGCTGGGGCTGGTGGGGGAAAGCGGCTGCGGCAAATCCACCCTGGCGGCGATGCTGGCGCGGCTGACCGATCCCGATCGCGGCCGGATCCTGTTCGACGGCGTCGACCTGACGGCGGTGCCGGCGCGCCGTGCCGCCCACGCCCCCTGGCGCCGGCGCATCCAGATGGTGTTCCAGGATGCCGGCGACAGCCTGGACCCGAGGTTGACCGCGATCGAGGCCGTGGCCCGGCCGCTTGCCCGGCTCAACGGCCTGAAGGGCGCGGCGCTCACCCGTGCGGCGGCCGAGGCGCTCGACCGGGTGTACCTGCCGGCAAGCCTGTTCGGCCGGCTGCCGCATCAGCTCTCGGGCGGGCAGCTGGCGCGGGTCGGGCTTGCCCGCGCCATCGCGCCGGGGCCCGAACTGTTGATCCTCGACGAGCCGACCTCGGCGCTGGATGTCTCGATCCAGGCGGTGATCCTGCGGCTGATCGACGATCTGCGCCGCGAACTGGGCCTCGCCTGCCTGTTCGTCTCCCACGACCTGAACGTGGTGCGGATGATGTGCGGCCAGGTGCTGGTGATGTATCTGGGCCGGGTGGTGGAGCAGGGGCCCGCCGATGCGGTTTTCGACCACCCAGCGCATCCCTATACCGCCGGCCTCGCCGCCGCGATCCCGCGGCTGGACGGGCTGAGGCACGAGAGGGGCACCCCCGTCGCCCGCCGCATGACCGGCGAACCGATGAGCCCGATCGACCCCGATCCCGACCGCTGCCGCTTCGACCCGCGCTGCCCGCTGGCCGTCGATCTCTGCCGGCAGCGGATGCCCGTGCTCACGCCCCAGGCCAGCGCGCCAACCGCCCCCGACGCACCCCCCCATCTGGCCGCCTGCCATCTGGCCGGCGGCACCGGCGGTTAAGGTGCCGCTCAAGAACGGGCACGACGCATCCTGTCGATCAGCGCCTGTGCCTCGTCCATGACCTGTTCGAGTGCGGTGGTCTGGTCGTGCGCCATCAAGAATGGCGGCACGCCAGGACAGTTCCAGAGCGGGGAGCAGGTGACGCGTCAGCCGGTGTCCTCGCGGCCGGTGGCGCGGAATTCCAGATGGGCCAGCAGCACGCCGCGCAGATTTTCAGCCAGCCATGCGGCCATGGCGCGTTCTTCCGACAGGCTGGTCTGCAACAGCTTGGCGGCCTCGGCCTGATCGGCGGCGGTGGCCAGTATCACCAGGCTTTCATAGGACGCGATCTCGAAATTCGCCATGCCGAACATCGCCAGGCTGTTCTTCAGGATCTCGTCATCCTTGGTGGCGTTCATCCGGGTCGCCAGATCCCCGGCGGTCGCCATCATCATGTCCTTCATCGACGACCGGTCGTGGCCCAGCCCGTCCAGAACGGCCTCCACCCGCTTCAACTGGGCGGTCTTGTCCTGCTGATGGGCCTGCAGCCGCTCGGCCATCTGCGGATAGCGCTTCAGGCGGGGCAGTTGCGCCTGAAGCATCGCCTCGCCCTGACGGATGGCGGCATGAATGTCGCGCAGGCCCTTGATCAGCAGGTCGCGGGCGTGGTCGCGGGTCTCGCTCATGGCTTTCTCCAACCGGTCATAGCCGCTGTCCTGCACCCGGCCGTCGCTGCGCCGATAGAGCAGGGCCACCTTGCGCGCGACCAGCCGGCGGCCGACCGCCGCCAGATCCAGGCCGCTCTTGCGAACAGTCGGGAACATCTCGTCTTCCTCATCCGTGACGTGATGTTCGATGGCGTGGCGCAGCGCGTGCACGTCCTGATCCGGCGGCTCGCCGCGGCCCAGGGCATTGTCGATGCGCAGCATGATCTCGCGCGCCTCGCCATGCTCCTTGCGGCCGTGTTCGGTCAGGTCGTCGCGGCCGGTCGCGGCGGCGGCTGCGGGATAGAAGATCTCTTCCTCGATCTCCATGTGCCGCAACAGGGCGCGGCAGAGCCTGCGCACCACGGCGGCCTTTTCGGCCGGATCGGTCTGTTCGTCATAGGCATCGAACATCGCCATCGCCTCGCGATGGTCCTGCTCCAGCAGCAGGGTGGCGTCTGGCGCCACCTTCTTGCCCGCGATCAGCATGGCCGACAGCGACACCGGATCGCCCATGCGCCAGTCGACCGTGTGGTCGGTCACCTCGGTCACAGTCATGATTGTCGTCCCTGTTCCGGTTCAGCGCACGCGGCGGGCATAGGCGGTCCGCGCCGCCCCGGCATCGGCGCGCAGCGCCTCGACCGGATGCGGCCCCTCGGTCTCCAGCCGGTATTCGCCGCCGTCGCGCCGGGCGCGGTCGATGACGTCCTCGGTCGGCACGCCCTTCGCGTTGACGGTGCCGTTCCATTTGAAATAGCGGTCGTCGTCGGGCAGATCGCCGATCGGCACGAAGGCGCTGTCCTTCGACGTCAGATCGACCTGACGCGCCAGCACGTCGCGGATGAAGGCCTTGTTCTCTTTGAACGCCACCGTCTGGCCGATGTCCTGGGGCAGCAGTGCCTCAGGGTCGCGCTTCTCCACCTTGCGCATCAGCTCGCACGCGACGCGCAGATGTTCGATCTCCATGGCCAGATGCAGCTCATAGATCGCCTTCACCCGGGGGTCGATCTCGTCCTGCATGAACGAATAGTACATCCAGCATTCATGGTACTGATGCAGCACCAGATTCTCGAACCAGCTCACCGTCGGGTCCAGAATGCTCTCGTAATGGGTGACGTGCTGTTCCTCGATCTGGGCGATTTCCAGATAGGTCGCGCGCGCCAGCGGCTCCATGTAGCGGTTGCCGATATTCATGTAGAAATTCATCGTCTGCTGTTCGGCCGACATGATGGTCAGCGCGTTCAGCACCGATTGCGGATCGGCGGCAAGGGCCGTCATCGGCCGGCGCGGTTCGTCGCGCGGGTCGCGATGCTCATAGATCGTCGGCCGCCCGGGCATGATCTCGGTCAGCGTGTCGGTGATCTCGTGGGCCTTGCGGCCTTCCAGCATGCCATAAAGGTTGGCATAGCGGTAAAGATGGTCGAAATCCTCCAGCAGACCGAATTCATAGACCTGCCGCAGATAGGGGTCCGGCTCGTGCTGGGCCACCCAGGCGGTCAGATCCACCGCCACCTGCTCATAGCCCAAGGTCACCTCCAGCGTGGTTTCGTCGCCGGGGATCAGCCAGTTCATCACCTTCTGCTGCTGCGCCTCGATCCGGCGCATCAGTGAAAGCTGCTTCTTGATCTCGGGGTCCAGCGTGTTTCGCGCCATCTGATGCGAGAACATCACCGCCTCGACCTCAATGCCGTTCATCACGATGCCGCGGCAGCGGCTATAGGGGTGAACCGCGTCCTTCTTATAGGGCTCGACGTTCAGTTCCGCCCAGTCGCGGCACTGCTTCTCAAGAGGAATACCCTTTTCCTTCAAAGGATTGAAGGCCATCGGTCGTCTCCTGCCGGTCGGAATGGTAAAGGGAGGATCGGGATGCCCGGGCCGAGCCGGGGGCTCAATAGCCCTGGCCGCTGGCCAGGTCGCGCACCGCGTCCAGATGGCGCTCCACCGTGTCGGCGATGTCCTCGGCCACGTCGCGCAGCGCCTCGTTCTCGCCATTGCCGGCATAGTCGCGGTGCAGCTTCAGGGCCTGCTCATGGGCCGTCACCTGCATGTCGACATACAGCCGGTCGAACTGGTCGGACGGGATCTCGTTCAACCGCTCAAGAAGCGCCATGCGGCGGTCGTCGAGCTGCGTGGGCACGCTGATATCGCCGCCGATATCGGCCAGGGTCTTGCGCAGCTGCTCGCTGGAATTGGTATGGTCCAGCACCATCCGGCCACCGAAGGCGCGGATGTCGTCGTTCTCCGATTTGTTGCGGGCAAGCTTCCCCGACTGGATCTCGAAGATGTCCGACAGGGTCGCCTGGTCGATATAGCTCTGGGTGGATATCGGCTCGGTCTGGGCGTCTGCCGCCACCGCCATGCCGGCCATCCCGGTGGCGAGGGCGATACCCGCCGCACCGGCGACGGGCAGCCGGCTGAGGGCGGCCCGCAGCGTGGCTGCGGCGATCAAGCGGGGGAACATGATGGCGCCTCCGGTTGCGTGGTGATGATGTGGGCTGTTCATGGCCAGTCCGCTGTTTATGGCCAACCAACGCAGTTCGGCGGCGGCGGTTCCGACGCCAAGGAACGGAATCGGGCCGCCCACGGTTTTGTCAGCATCTTCAACCGGCCGGTGCATCCAGGCTTTCAGGGAGGTCGGAGGTGAGCCGATCAGAAACGGGCGATGCCAACGCGGCGGCGACCGGCGATCACACGCTGTTGATCGGTCTTGGCCGTGCCGCCGCCGGCGCGCTGTTGTTCACGCTGCCGATCCTGATGACCATGGAAACCTGGTGGCTGGGCTTCTATGTCGAGCCGCTCAGGCTGGCGCTGCTGCTGGTGATGACCCTGCCTTTGCTGGTCGGGCTGTCGCGGATCGGCGGCTTCCGCCGGACCAGCAGCATTCTGCAGGACGGCGCCGATGCCTGCATCGCCATCGCCATCGCGGCGCTCGCCGCCGCGGGCCTGCTGTGGGTGTTCGGCGTGCTGGCGCCCGAGATGCCGTTGTCGGAAGTCATCGGCAAGATCGCCATACAGATCACGCCGGGCGCGATCGGCGCGATGCTGGCGCGCAGCCAGCTTGGCTCCAGCGGCCACGATGCCAAGCGGCACGAGATGGAAGACACCTATGCCGGCGAATTGTTCGTGATGGTGGCGGGTGCGCTGTTCCTGTCGCTGAACATCGCCCCCACCGAGGACGTCCTGCTGATCGGCTATCAGATGTCGATCTGGCAGCAACTGGGCCTGCTGGTCCTCACGCTCGCCCTGATGCATGGCTTCGTCTATGAGCTCGATTTCGCCGGCAGTGCCAGCGTCACCCGGACCGGCGGGTTCTGGAGCCTGTTCCTGCGGTTCACCGTCGCGGGCTACGTTCTGGTGGCCCTGGTCAGCCTGTATGTGTTGTGGACCTTCGGCCGGCTGGATGGCACCTCGGCAATCGATATCGTCAGCATGGTCGTGGTGCTGTCGTTTCCCGGCGCCATCGGCGCCGCCGCCGCAAGGATCATTCTATGACCGATGGCAGCCGGAACAATTCGCGACCGCGCGGTGATGCTGCGGATGATGACGCGCCAACCCCGCCGGGGCCCTGGGAATGGGCGATCGGCGCGATCGGCGCGGCCCTGCTGGTGGCGACGGTGGTCTGGCTGCTGGTGCAGGCGATCACCACGCCTGCGGGCGTGCCGGCCATCCGGGTGCAGCCGACCGTGGTCGCCGCCGCCGGTGAGGGCTGGGTGGTGACCTTCGAGGCCTGGAATGACGGCCCGCGCACGGCATCGGCGGTGGAGATCGAGGGCGTCATCACCAATGGCGGCGCGGTGGTGTCGCGCGGCCGCAGCCGGCTGGATTATCTGCCCCCGGGTTCGGTCCGCAAGGGCGCCATCCTGTTCGACCGCGATCCCCACGGCCTGCGGGTCGAAATGCGGGCACTGGGCTATGCCGACCCATGATCCGGCCGTGATCCGGCCCATATCCATGTGTCAATGGTTCTGGATCAGGTAGTGCAGGCTGAACAGGCGCTCGGGGTCGGTCCAGCAGGCATCGGTGCGCCAGCCGCCGCGTCGCACCAGCCGGGCGAATCCGGTCGGCGTGTATTTGTGGCTGTTTTCGGTGTGGATCGTCTCGCCTTTCCGGAAGCGGATGCCACGCCCGGCCACCTGCACGATCTGGTCGGTCAGGCTTTCCAGATGCATCTCGATCCGGCCGGCATCGGCGCGCCAGATGGCGCGATGGGCAAAACGGTCCAGCCTGAAATCGGCTGCGGCCTCGCGGTTCAGCCGGGTCAGCAGGTTCAGGTTGAAGGCGGCGGTGACGCCGTCCGGGTCGTCATAGGCGGCGATCAGCCGGGCGGGGTCTTTCTCAAGATCCACGCCGACCAGCAGATGGCCATCATGGCCCAGCATACAGGCCGCGCGGCGCAGGAAGCACACCGCCTCGTCGGGCAGCAGGTTGCCGATGGTCGATCCGGGGAAGAAGCCCAGCCGGCGGCCGGCCGTGCCGGCTGGCGCATCGTCCAGGGGCAGGGTGGTCATCTGCATGAAATCGCCATGCACCGGCCGCACCGCCAGCCCCGGATGGTCGCGGGCGAGCGCCGCACTCGCCGTCATCATGTGCTCGGCCGAAATATCGATCGGTACATAGGCGGCGGGATCGCGCAGTGCATCCAGCACCAGCCGGGTCTTCACCGACGCGCCGCTGCCGAATTCGACCAGCGTGGTGCCGCGTCCGGCACGGGTGGCGATCTCGGCCGCCTGCATGTGCAGGATCCGGCTCTCGGTACGGGTGGGATAATAGGCGGCAAGGCCGGTGATGCGGTCGAACAGGCGTGAGCCGGCGGCATCATAGAACAGGCGCGGCGGCAGACATTTGGGGGTGGCGGTCAGGCCCGCGAGGGCGATCGCCGCAATGTCGTCGCCGGCACCGTCTGCGGCGGTAAACCCCTGGGGGCCGGCATCGGATGGCGGTGGTGTGTCGACGCGGGGGGCAGTGGTGGTCTGGCGCATGGGACTGGTCCTTGATGGCAATGGAGGGCGCGGCTTTTCGGGGCGCGCGGGTTCAGGCGTCGGTTGCCAGCCGCAGACCTGAAAACGCCCAGCGCTGCCTGGGATAGAAGAAGTTGCGATAGCTGGGCCGGATATGGTCGCCGGGCGTGACGCAACAGCCGCCGCGCAGGACCATCTGATTGGCCATGAACTTGCCGTTATATTCGCCGATGGCGCCGACCGGCGGTTTGAAGCCGGGATAGGGGCCATAGGCGCTGCTGGTCCATTCCCAGACATCGCCATAGATCTGCGCGGGCGAGGGCGTGGTGGTGCCGGCCGGCATCGGCCGCAGCGCGCCGCGTGGCAGCAGATTGCCGGCAACCGGTGCCTGTGCCGCCACCACCTCCCATTCAGCTTCCGTCGGCAGCCGGCAGCCCCGGAAGCGGGCGAAGGCGTCGGCCTCGTACTGGCTGACATGCACCACCGGGGCGTCCAGATCCACAGGCTCGGGGCCGCGCAGGCTCATCGTCCACCATAGGCCGTCCTCTTCGGGACGGAACCAGTAGAGCGGCGCGGTCCAGCCCTGGGCTTGCGTCTCGGCGATGCCGTCGGACAGCCAGAATTCAGCGCGGCCATAGCCGTCCTCGGCGATGAATTCCAGCCAGTCGCCATTGGTCACCGGCCGGTTGGCCAGCCGGAACGGCCGCAGCAGCACGTCGTGGCGTGGTCCTTCGTTGTCATAGGCGAAGTCATCGGCATCACCGGCCGCCGGATCATGGCCGATGGCGTGGATGCCGCCGTCATGGTCGATCCAACCCGGCGCCTGTGGTTTCGATGCCACGGCCATTGTCGCGGCGCTGTCCATGATATCGGCCGGCAGATAGGCGGGCCTCAGCGGGTTGCACGAAAACAGATGCAGGACGTCCATCAACAGCAGTTCCTGATGCTGCTGTTCGTGATGAACACCGGTCTCGATCAACGGGTCGATGCGGGCGCGCAAGCCCGCATCCGCCGGGTCCAGCAACCCGGTCACGGCATGGGTCACGCTGTCGCGCCAGGCCAGCACCCGCGCCAGCGGCGGCCTGGTCAGCAGGCCGCGCTGCGGCCGCGGATGGCGGCTGCCCAGGCTGACATAATAGGAATTGAACAGATGGTCGAAACCCGGGTCGAACGGCCGGTAGCCGGGCAGGAACGACATCAGCACGAAGCGTTCGAAAAACCAGGTGGTGTGCCCCAGATGCCATTTGGTCGGGCTGCAATCGGCCATCGACTGCACGACCTGATCTTCCGGATCAAGGGGGGCCGCCAGGGCCTCGGTCTGGCGACGGACCGCCAGAAACCGCGCGGTCAGATCAGCGCGGGCGATGTGGGATGGCGCGAAGGGCAGGGTCGTGTGCGGGCTTGGTCCGTCCATGGTCATCATCTCCACCGGCAGGGGCCGGTGGTCAACCCCTTGATGCGGCACTTGTTCCCGGGCCACATGGCGGCGCCTGCCGCCGATCGGCCGGCGATCGCCTTGGAACAAATCGCCCGGCCACCCGTTATGGGGGTCGAACCGCGTCGGTCACGGCGCGGACGCCATAGGTTTCGGAGAGTGACATGACCGACGACCGGACAGCCACCAATCGCCTGAACGAGGATCTGTCCGCGCTCAAGCGGCAGGTCCGTGATCTCGCCGACCGGCTGAGCCACACCGCCCATGACAGCACCTCGCCTGAGGCGATGCGCGCGGCCCGCCGCCGCGCCGCGCAGTTGAGCGGCGGCGCCCGCCGGATGACCCGCGAGCACCCGCTGACCACCGGCCTGCTGGTCGCTGGTGTGGTGGGCCTTGCCGCTTATTGCCTGGCCTGCAGCCACCATGATGACGATGACGGGCCGGGCGATGGCCGCCGTCACTGGTACTGACCGCGGCACCGCCGCCATTCGGACCCCCTATTCAACGCCTGAATGGAGTATCTCCATGCGCAAGCTCGCTTTGATGACCGCCACCATTCTTGCCGCCGGAACCCTGGCGGGTGCACCGGCCTTCGCCGCCGGCACCAGCGGCACGCCGGCCGGCCAGACCAGCGACGATGCCGGCACCACCGGCCGTCCGGTCGGCAATCAGCCGGACGCGGCAGCCATGCCGACCACCCGCGATCCGGGCGACACCACGGCCGAGCGGACCGGGGTGGACCGCACCGCCGTGGCCGACGAAGACCCCGAGGATCGGGCCGAGGACCGCGCTGAGGCGCAGGAACTGGTGTCGCGCGCGACCGACGTCGCCCAGCAGATGACCCAGGACGGCAACGTCATGACGCTGCTGTCGAAGGCCAAGGGCGTGTTCATCATTCCCGATTACGCCGAGGGCGCACTGATCGCCGGCGCGCGTGGCGGCGAGGGTGTGTTCGTGGCGAGGCAGGGCGACGAATGGAGCAACCCCGTCTTCTATGACATGGGCGGCATCAGCCTTGGCGCCCAGGTCGGCGGACAGTCGGGCCCGGTTGCCTTCCTGCTGATGAATGACGAGGCGGTGGACCGCTTCAAGCGCGGCGACAGCTTCTCGCTGAACGCCGAGGCCGGCTATACCTTCGCCGATGCCAGCGACGGCGCCCGCGCCTCGACAGGTGAGCGTCAGGTGGTGATCTGGTCGGGTGTCGAGGGTGCCTTCGCCGGTGCCGCCGTCAGCGTCGGCGACATCTCGTGGGACGAGGAACAGACCGCGGCCTATTACGGCGGCACGATCGGCACCGACGCCACCGCCGGCGACATCATCGAGGCGAACCCCGACAGCGAGCGGGGCAGCGAACTCCGCCAGGCGCTGAGCAGCTGAGCCTCTTTCCGCCGAAGGTGACGGCCGGCGCCCTATGCCGCGCGCCCCCGCCGCACGGCAGACAGAACCCGCCCGGATCCGTGCTCCGGGCGGGTTTTCATGTGCCAGCGCGGGCGGTGCCAGAGCGGGCGGTTGCAGGATGGCGGCGCTCAGGCCGGCTCGTCCTGGCCCGCCACGCCGGGGTTGCCGGCCATCCAGCCCGCGCCATCGGCCGATCCCAGGATCAGCCCGCCCCGCCAGTCGCGCAACGGCGTGGCGATGAATGCCTCGAAGGGCTGCCATCGCTTGCCGCGCCCGCGCGCCAGAACCTGACCGCCGGATTCCTGGACCAGCAGGATGCCGCCGGCGACATCCCAGATATTGGGGCTGTTGAAGCTGGCGGCTTCCAGCAGCCCCGCCGCCACGAAGGCGCATTCGATGGCAGCCGACCCGGTCTTGCGCAGGTCGTAAGGATGGCGGCCGCTGCGGAATTGCGGCACGCCGGCCAGCCGGCGATGGACCATGGGGTTGGACGCCCGCGCCAGGGGCTGCCGGTCGAAATGCAGCCCGCCGCCCAGGCGGGCATGATAGACGCCCGATCGCAGCGCATGGCTGGTGGCGCACCACACTGCCGCCACCACCGGCCGGCCGCGATGCAGCACGCCGATCGATGCCGCGAACAGCGGAAAGCCATTGATGAAATTACTGGTCCCGTCCACCGGATCGACGGCCCAGATCATGTCGACATCGGTGTCATGGCTGTCGGCCATCTCTTCGCCGATCACGCCATGATCGGGGAAGCGCGCGGCCAGGCGCTCGCGGATCACGCCTTCCACTTGTTCATCGACCTCCGACACCGGATTGCGCAGGGTCGCCTCGGTCTCGGCGCCGGTCTTGTAGCGCACCGACAGCAGCGAGCCGAGCCGCGAGGTGATGGCCGCGCCGGCCTGTTCCGCCAGCTCCACAGCCAGCATCTCGATGTCGCGCAGACGGGATGTATCCAGTGATGTGCCGGTCATGAACTGTCTCTTGCGGCCGGGGGTGGGTCGGGTAGCCGGCCCCGCACCGGCTGGCGCATGGGGTCGACCACAATCCGGAACGGTTGCGGGTCGCGGTCGACGACCAGTCTGGCGCCGGCCGCATCGTCGGTCAGGCGGTCGTCGTCGATGCGCAGCGGGCCATGCAGCCCCGTGACCATGATCATATCACCAATCCAGGGGGACAAGGGCGGTGCTGCCATGGTTTCGCGGCGGGGCGTCCCTGGCGCTGCCAGCCAGGCGATCGCCGCGTCGCGATCCGCCGGGCCGATCAGGGCCGCGACGGCACGGCGGTCGTCGGGCCGGATCTCAGGGCCCAGCCACAGCCCTGGACCGGTCCAGGGCAGGCAGGGCAGTTCAAGGGCGATCGCCCGGGCACGCCTGTGTAGACCGTCGATGGCGATGTCGCAGGACAATGGTGGCGCACTCGCGAGAGCCTGGGCCAGCGCCGCCCGGCCGAAGGTGATCTTGGCGATGCCGTGCAGCGGGCGGGGCGGCTGCATCTCCATCGCGGTGATGGTGGCGCCGGCGCCGATGCTTTCAAAATAGGGGATCGGCGGATTGGACCCCAGGCGCACCCGTCCGGCATGAAACGGCCGGGTGTCGCCGGCCAGCAGCCATCGGCGCAGATCGCCCGGCGCGGCCGGCAGGCGCGCGCCCAGCGCGCCGGCGATGTTGTTGGCGCTGCCGGTGGGCAGGATCGCCACCGGCAGCCGCCGGTCGGGCAGGCGCGCCAGCACCTTGGCGACGGTGCCGTCACCGCCGGCGATGATCAGCGGCCCGGTGGTCGCGGCCACGGCGTCGTCCAGGCCATCGGCCTTGGTCGACTGCCACCCGGTGGCCTGGATGCCCTCTGCCGCCAGCAGCGCCATCAGCCGCGCGGTGGGCCAGTCGCCACCGCCGGCGGTGGGGTTGTGAAACACCCGGACCACCGGTTGCATCGCCGCATCAGGGTGCTGCATGACCGACCATCCGGCCGGCGGCCACGACATGAGAGGTCATCGCATCCAGCACCGCCTGTCGGCCGGCCATCGGCGGCACGTCCAGGCGCTCCACATCCAGCGCCAGCACCGTGATCTGATAGGGGTGGGGCCTGTCGCCGGCGGGAGGCCGCGGCCCGGTATAGCCGACCGAGCCCCGGCTGTTGGTGCCCTGGCGGGCGCCTTCGGGGTCCTACAATCGCGGATGGGTCGGCAGGCCCTCGCGCAGCGCCGACACGTCGGCCGGGATGTCATGAATGATCCAGTGCACGAAGGGCACCTGACCGTTGGCCGCGGCAGGGTCGGTCGCGGCCGCGTCTTCCATGATCACCGCGAAGGACCTCGCGCTTTCAGGCGCGCCCTCCCAGGTCAGTGCCGGCGAGGCATCGTCGCCCCGGGCGCGGTTGGTGTCGGGGATGGTGCCGCCATCGCTGAACCCGGCGGTCAGGGACAGTTCGGCAGCGCCGTCTGGCGCCAGATGGTCCAGCGCCATCACCGGTTCGGCCATCGCTGGATTCTGTGGTGCCGGTTTCTGTGGCACGGGTTTCTGTGGCACGGGCTTCTGCGGCGGGGCCGTCCGCGCGCCGTCCTTAGCCTCGGCGCTGATCCGATAGATCACGCCCTGGGTGTCGTCGGCCACCATGATCGCGCCATCGGGGGCGATGGCGATCCCGGTGGGGCGCCCCAGCATGCCATGACCGCCATCCTGGCCCTTGACCAGGAACCCGGTCAGAAACGGCGTGATGCCGCGCAGTTTGCCGTTGTCGAAATCGATGCGCACCACCTCATAGCCGCTGGGTGGCTGGCGGTTCCATGATCCGCGCATGGCCACGAAGGCATCGCCGGCCAGCCCGGCCGGCATGCCGTGGCCATCATGGAAGGCCATCTGCATCGGTGCCGCATGGGCGGTATAGCCGGCAACCGCCGCGGTCGACAGGGCGATCCAGTCATCAATGCTCATCCCCTGCGGCGGCTCGGCGCGCGGGGTGGGGTTGTTGAAATCCACCACATGCGGCCAGCCATAGCGGTGGCCCTGCTCGATGCGGTTCACCTCTTCCATCTGGCCGTCGTCACCCAGCCAGTCGATGCCGTGGTCCAGGCCGTAAAGCGCGCCGGTGCCCGGCTGCCAGTCGAAGCCGATGGTGTTGCGCAGACCCGAGGCGAAAATCGTCCGCAACCGGCCATCGGGCGTGGCGCGCAGGATGGTGGCGTGTTCGGGGTTGGTCTCGTCGCAGGCATTGCAACTGGACCCGACCGAGATATACAGCATGCCGTCGGGGCCGACCGCCAGGCTGCGGTTGGCATGCTGGCCGCCATCGGGCAGGTCGTCGATGATCCGCTCCAGCCGTCCGAAACGGCCATCGGCCAGCACGTCGGCGACATAGACATCGCGCACCGTCGCCAGATACACCCGGTTGCCGTCGAAGGCGATGCCGTGCAGCCCCGGCCGGCTGGCGACGGTGACCGGCGCCCGGGTGGCGCCGTCGTCGCCCTGCCGCAGCATCACCACGTCGCCAAGCTGGCGCCGGGTGACATACAGCACGCCGGCGGGCGAATAGGCCAGCATGCGCGGGTTGATCAGGTCGCGGGCATAGACCTCGACCTCGAAGCCCTCGGGCACCGACAGCCGGCCTGCCAGCTCCTGATCCGAGGGCGGCAGCGGGATCGCCGTGGGCTCGACCACCGATCCGGTGATGCGCACCGCACCGGGTGTTGCGCCGCGGATGGCATCGGGGGCGGCCGGTGATCGGACACTGTCGGCGCCGGCCGACGATCGGGCGGTGTCAGCGCCGGGGGCGGGCGCCGGGGCCGCCGGTGCCAGGGCCGGCAGCAGAAGCGCCAGCGCCAGACCAATGGCCGCGCCGCCGGGCGCCGGCCATCGCTTCGGATATCGGGGACGGGCACAGGTCATGGCATCCTCTCGCCTTGCAGAGCGTGATCCGGATGCAACCCGACATGCGCCGGATCGATCCCGCGTAATCCTGTTTGACTTCCGGCAATTCAGGCCTGCTCAGAGCAGCAACTGGCTGACCACCAGCCAGAACCCGCCCAGGCTGACCACGAAGGCGATCGCCGCCAGCAGCCCGTCATGGGCGATCAGCGCCAGACCGAAGATGGTGATCGCGGCCGATGGCACGGCGGCGCCCATCGGCACGATTTCCAAAGGCGGCATGATCAGGCCCAGCGCCACACACACGGCCGCGATCACCCGGTTGGCGGGGGTCGTGGTCAGCCGGGTCAGGCGCGGCTTCAGGATGCGGTCCACCACCCGTGCCACCGGGCGCGACCATTCGACGCTTCTGGTCAGCCGGGATTTGTCGGTGCGGATGCGCAGGATGAAGCCGGGCAGCCAGAAATGCGACATGCCCAGCAGCAACTGGCCGGCGATCAGGCAGACGATGACGCCGAAAATCGTCGGCACGCTGGGAATGCCGCCGATGGGCGTGATCACCACCAGCCCGCAGACCAGCAGCAGCGGCCCGAAGGATCGCTGGCCGATGGTCTTCCAGATGTCGCCGACCGAGACCTTGCCGCCATCCTCGCCGGCCTCGCACAGCTGGTCGAGCATGTCGTTCAGGCTGCCGGGATCCTTGTCCTCGCGGCCGCGTCCGGCGGCGGTCTGGTTGCGCGGCTCGTGGCTCCGGGGCTGGTCCATCATGGTTCCGATCCATTGGCGGTGTGCGGGGCCACGGGGCCCTCGCGGGCGGTTGAAAGATCCTCGACCAGTTGGCGCCAGGCGCGGTCACGCCCCGGGCGGTCGCGCTGTCGCAGAATGAACGACGGGTGCACTGTGACCAGGGCCATGGTTGCGGGCACCTCGGTCGCGGGGGCGACCTCGCGGGCGTCCAGCGGCCAGAACCGGCCCCGGCTGCGCGAGATGGTGACCGCGCGGCCCAGCACGGCGCGGGCGGCGCTGGCGCCCAGCGCCACCATCACCCGCGGGCGCACGAACTGCCGTTCCAGATCCAGCCACCAGCGGCAGCGGTCGATCTCGCCGGCATCGGGCCGGCGGTGCAGCCGGCGCTTGCCGCGCGGCTCGTTCTTGAAGTGCTTGACGGCATTGGTCAGGTAGATCCGGGCGCGGTCGATACCGGCCGCCTCCAGCGCCTGATCCAGAATCCGTCCCGCCGGCCCCACGAACGGATGGCCGGCCAGATCCTCCTTATCCCCCGGCTGTTCGCCGACCAGCATCAGATGCGGGCTGCGGTCGGCCGACGGCGCGGCATGGCCGTCGGCGCCGTCGCCGAACACCGTGCGGCTGGCGCCGCGCCACAGGTCGCACCGCCGGCACCCGGCGGCCAGCCGCCGTGCGGCGGCAAGCGAGGCGACCGGCTGCACCGGCGGGTCGTCAGGCCAATCGGCATGGCGGTCGGCAGGGCACATCTTCGCGGGCTCCGTCGGTATCGGTCGTGTCCATCGATGGCTGAACGCCCGGCGCGTGCTGCGGTTCCAGCCGTTACGACGCGCGGCGATCCGGGCGGGAACCATGGCGCCCGCAAGCGGTTGCACAGAGCACGCACCCACGGAGCACGCACCCACGGAGCACGCATCCACGGAGCACGCATCCGAAGCACGGCGCCGGAGCGGTATGCGAAACGCCCGGCCCGTCTGTCGAGACGGAGATCAAGAGCCATGCAGGTCCAGAAGATCATGAACCGCAATGTCGAGATGGCGCGCCCCGACGAGACACTGCGCGAGGTGGCGCGCCGGATGGCCGAGCAGGACATCGGCTATATGCCGGTCGGCGACGACGACCGGCTGGTCGGGGCGGTGACCGACCGTGACCTGGTGGTGCGCGGGCTGGCCGATGGCCGGGACGGCAGCGCCACGGTCCGCGACGTCATGACCCCCGACGTCAAATACTGCTTCGAGGACGAGGATGTGGAGCATGTCGTTCAGAACATGGGCGACATCCAGTTGCGCCGCATTCCGGTGATGAACCGCGACAAGCGTCTGGTCGGTGTGCTGTCGCTGGCCGACACGGCACTTGCCTATTCCCCCGACAGCACCGGCACCGCGATGTCGGGTGTGGTGGTGCCGGGCGGTGCCCATAACCAGCGCGGCCCCGGACATGGTTCGGCCGGCAATGGTGGTGGTGGTCGCTGACCGGCGCCTCTCTTCTCATATTTCAATCGTCCGGAGACCAGACCCATGCCCAGCACCACCGATCCCCAGGCCCGCGAGACCGTGACTATCCATGATCAGACACTGGAACGCGGGCCGGGTGGCGAGCTGCACCAGACGGCCGGTGCGGATACCCCCGCGCTGACCACCAGTCATGGGATGCCGGTGGCCGACGATCAGTCGTCGCTGAAGATCGGGCCGCGCGGCCCGACCCTGCTGGAAGACGTGCATCTGCGCGACAAGATCTTCCATTTCGATCATGAGCGCATCCCCGAGCGGGTGGTGCATGCGCGCGGCATGGGCGCCCATGGCTTCTTCGAGGCCTATGAGTCGCTGGCCGACATCACCATGGCCGATCCGTTCCAGGAGGCCGGCCGGCGCACCGAGGCCTTCGTGCGGTTTTCCACCGTCGCCGGCAACAAGGGTTCGTCCGATCTGGCGCGCGATGTGCGCGGCTTTGCGGTCAAGCTGTATACCCGGGCCGGCAACTGGGATCTGATCGGCAACAACATCCCGGTGTTCTTCATCCAGGACGCGATCAAGTTTCCCGACCTGATCCATGCGGCCAAACAGGAACCGGATCGCGGTTTTCCGCAGGCCCAGACCGCCCATGACAATTTCTGGGACTTCATCTCGCTGACCCCGGAAAGCCTGCACATGATCATGTGGATCATGTCGGACCGGGCTATACCGCGCTCGTTCCGGTTCATGGAAGGCTTCGGCGTTCACACCTTCCGGCTGGTGAATGCCGATGGCAAGTCCACCTTCGTCAAGTTCCACTGGAAGCCGAAGCTGGGCATGCAGTCGGTGGTGTGGAACGAGGCGCTGAAGATCAGCGGCGCCGATCCCGATTTCCATCGCCGCGATCTGTGGGACGCGATCCAGTCGGGCGACTTTCCGGAATGGGAGCTTGGCATGCAGCTTTTCGACGAAAGCTTTGCCGAGGCCTTCGATTTCGACGTGCTGGACGCCACCAAGATCATTCCGGAAGAGGTGGTGCCGGTGCGCCGGGTGGGGCGGCTGGTGCTCGACCGCGTGGTCGACAATTTCTTTGCCGAGACCGAGCAGGTGGCCTTCTGCACCCAGAACATCGTGCCCGGCATCGACTTCACCAATGACCCGCTGCTTCAGGGGCGCAACTTCTCGTATCTCGACACCCAGTTGAAGCGGCTCGGCAGCCCGAATTTCACCGAGATTCCGGTGAACCGGCCGCGCTGTCCGATGCACAATTTCCAGCAGGACGGCCACATGCGGATGGCGGTCAACAAAGGCCGGGCCAATTATCAGCCCAATTCCTGGGGCGAGGGGCCGCGCGAGACCCCGAAAGCCGGCTTCTCAAGCCTGCCGGTCGCCGAGACCGAGCCCACCAGGCTGCGCATCCGCCCGGAGAGCTTCGCCGATCATTACAGCCAGGCGCGGCAGTTCTTCATCAGCCAGACGCCTGAGGAACAGATCCATATGGCCTCGGCGTTGACCTTCGAGCTGAGCAAGGTGGAGCGGGCCGATATCCGGGTGCGGATGGTGGCGCATCTGCTGAATGTGCACGAGGATCTGGCCGAACGGGTGGCCAAGGGGCTGGGCCTTAAATCGATACCCGATCCGGCACCGGCCGCGAAGCCGACCCGCATGGACCTGCAGGCCTCGCCGGCCTTGAGCATCATCCTGAACGGCCCGGGCAGCTTCAAGGGCCGCAAGCTGGGCGTGCTGCTGGCCGATGGCGCCGATGCCGCGCTGTTCAACGCGCTGACCAGGGCCGCCGGGGCCGAAGGCGCGATGGTCGAGGTGGTCGCCCCCGAAATCGGCGGCGCCACCCTGGACGATGGCACGCTGGTGCCGGCGAAACAGAAAACCGATGGCGGACCGTCGGTGCTGTACGACGCGGTGGCGGTGCTGGTCGGCGCCGATATGGTGAAAAGCCTGGCGCGCGATCCGTCGGTGCTGGATTTCATCGGCGACGCCTTCGCGCACCGCAAATTCCTGGCCTATGCGCCGGCGGCCGATGGTCTGTTGGCCGCAGCGGGTGTCGACAAGGCGAAACGTGACGACGGCATCGTCGCGCTCTCAGCCGCGGCTGATGCCGACGATTTCATCGCGACCTGCCGCAAGTTGCGCTTCTGGCCGCGCGAACAGTCGATCAAGCCGGTGTGACGCCGCCTATCCCACATCAGGTACCATAAAACCCCCGGCACCTGACGTCAGGTGCCGGGGGTTCATATGGGTATCGGTGCCATGCGCGGCTGGTATCAGGACGCGATCAAGAACTTCGGCCCCGAGAACAAATCCGACAATGCCTCGGCATCGCGCATATCATCGCAGGTCAGAATCGGGGCCTGCCAAACCTTGCGGGAGGGATTGATCTGCGGCAGATCGGGTGTGTCGATGGTGGTCATTGTCTGGATCCTCTGGCTGGCGCGGTGTCGTGTGCCATGGGCGAAAAGCCTAGCTGGCGTGGTGGCCGGCTGTCAAATCACCCGCCTGATCCACGCATCCGCACAACGATATCATGGCGTGTCTCAAGACAGGATCAGTGATCTCGGCCCGGACAGCAGGTCCAGCAACGACTCGGCGTCGCGGAGATCGTCGCGGGTCAGAACCGGCGCATGCCACAGCTTGCGGGCCGTATCGGGCTGCGTCTGATCGGAATTGATGGTGTCGGTCATATAACCGGGTTCCTTTCACGGGTCCGGGTTCTCTCGATCGGTCCGATGACCGGTGGCCATGTCACCAACCTGCCACTGGACATGAGGGGGGGAAGGTAATGGCAGGCGAAGTGGCCTGTCAATTCATCCCGTCGGTGGTGGACCGGGCGCGGCCCTTGCCTGACAGCCACTGTGTAGACGTGGGTCGTCCAGACGAAAAGGCCGGAAGGCACGGGATGACGGGCAGCAGGCGCATGATGGCGCCGACGGACAGACCACATATCAACACGGCCGAGGTCGTGCCCGAGGTATCCACCGCGTCGACGCTGCTGGATGGCGATACCGAGGCGCTGTTGACCGGCCGGCCGCCGTTAATCGTCGTCGATCTCCGCCACATCCGCCGCGGTCACGTCGGCGGGGCGGCCGCCCCAGCGGGTGCGGAGGTAATTGACCAGCGTCGCCATCTCGTCGTCGCTCAACCGGTCGCCGAAGGGCGGCATTTCCTGAAGCCGTTCCTGATTGGCCAGTCGGCGGGCCGGCACGCCGTCGCGGATGATCTTCACCAGATTGATCGGGTCGTCGAGCATCGCGGTGGTGTTGGTGGCAAGCGGCACCGAGGCATGGGGATGGCCCTCGCCATCGGTGCCGTGGCAGCCGGCGCAGAGGCCGGTATACAGCCGGTGGCCGTCGTCATCGCCCGGTGGTGGCCCAGGTGGTGGCCCAGGTGGTGGCACGCCATCCGGCGTCGGGGCTGCCGGCCTGCCGCCGCCGGCCGCGTCGCCGTCGATCAGATAGCCGGCCATGGCGGCGATGTCGGCATCGGTCAGGAAGCGGGTGGAATGGTTCAGCACCGGATACATCCGGAAGGTCATGGTGCCCTGCGGGGCCAGCCCGGTTGACAGGAAGGCTTCCAGATCCGGCCGGGTCCAGCCGCGCGCGGCCAGGCCGTCGGCGCTGATATCGGGGGCGAGTGCGCCCTCGATCACCTCGCCCTTCAGAGGTCGGTCGTCGTCCCTCGCATAGGCGAGGTTGCGGGGGGTGTGGCACTCGCCGCAATGGCCCAGCACCTCGACCAGATAGCGGCCGCGCCGCCAGTCCTGGGAGGCGCCCTCCGCATGACCGGCCCCCGGGGCGACGTCGTCCTCGTCGTCGGGCCGGAACACCATGTTCCACAGCGCGATCGCCGGGCGGATGTTGAACGGGACCATCATCTCGGCCGGTCGGTCGGGTTTCTCCACCGGCGGCCGGCTCATCAGATACAGCCACAGCGCGTCGACATCGGCGCGGGTCATGGCATGGTATGAGGTATAGGGCATGGCCGGGTACAGCCGGGTGCCGTCGGGCATGATGCCATAGGCAAGGCTGCGATACAGGTCGTCGGCCGACCAGCCGCCGATGCCGTGATCGGCCGATGGCGTGATGTTGCTGCCATAGATGGTTCCGAACGGGGTTTCCATCGCCAGCCCGCCGGCATAGGCCAGATCATCCTCGGATGTGTGGCAGGCGGCACAGTCGGCGGCGCGGGCGACATAGCGGCCGCGCGCCACCAGCTCGGCGCGGCCGTCATCGTCCAGCTGGTCGAAATCGACAGTCGCCTCGGGGATCGGGCCGGCGCCCGACAGCGCGAAGACCGCACCCGCGCCCGCCACCACCACCACGGCACCGGCGATCAGGGTGATGCCAAGCCAGCGTTTCATGGCGCATCTCCCTCACGGCCACCCGGCCGGGCGGGGCCATCCACCGTCAGGCCCGGCGTCGACAGGATCACGTCCTTCACCGCCGTCAGATAGCGGACATAGCCGGTGCAGCGGCAGATATGCCGGTTCATGCCGTCCAGCACCACCTGTT
Organism: Tistrella bauzanensis; assembly: GCF_014636235.1. Lineage (NCBI taxonomy): Bacteria > Pseudomonadati > Pseudomonadota > Alphaproteobacteria > Geminicoccales > Geminicoccaceae > Tistrella > Tistrella bauzanensis. Next base: position 113,357 of record NZ_BMDZ01000004.1, on the reverse strand, counting down.
CCACATCTGCCCGATTCACCGGTTCGCGGGCCAGCCGCTCGATCAGCACCGTGGCGCCGTTCACGAAACCGGGCGTGCAATAGCTGCACTGGAACGAGAAATGCTCAAGATAGGCCTGTTGAATGGCCGACAGCGCCGTCACCGTGCCGGCATCGTCGCGGGTGGCGTGGCCCTCGATGGTGCGGATGCGGGCGCCGTTCAGATAGGCGGCGCCGGTGATGCAGCTTGCCACCGCCTCCGAGCGGCCGTCGGGATGATCGATGATGATCGTGCAGGCCCGGCACACGCCCTGGCCGCAGCCATAGCGGGTGCCGGTCAGGTTCAGATATTCCTGCAGGAATTCCAGCATCATCAGATCCTGTGGCACCTCCACCGGCCCCACCGGGCGGCCATTCACGGTCAGGCTGACGGCTGTGGTGGCGATGGTCATGACAGCACCTCGCGGATCTTATCGGCGGTGACCGGCAGGTCGCGGAACCGGTGGCCGATGGCATGCGCGACGCCGTTGGCGATCGCGGCCACCACCGGGATCATGGTTACCTCGGCGATGCCTTTCGGCGGATCGGACGGCGACAGCGGCGGGATCACCTCGCCGGTCTGGCGCCACACCGCGACATCGGCCGCGCGCGGCAGGCGATAGCGGTTGAAATTCCAGGTGCCGTTGCCGGGGCCGTCCTCATAGAGCGGCAGGTCTTCGTACAGCGCATGGCCGATGCCCATGGCGATGCCGCCCTGCAACTGGCCCGAGACCAGCTCGGGCACGATCATGTTGCCGCATTCCATCCAGGAATGATGCGACAGCAGGGTCACCTCGCCCGACCCGCCGTTGACGGCCAGTTCCACCAGGGTCGCCACCGGCGCGTAATAGACCACGGCGGCGTTGTTGCGCTGAACCGGCGGATAGAACACCCGCCGGCGCGGCTGAAAGGCATAGCCGGCGTCGCTCATCCGCGCGCGGCGGCCGGCCGGCGCGCCCTCGCCCCAGCGCAGCGCCAGGGCATCGATCGGCCAGCGTACCACCTCGCCATCCAGGTCGAATTCGGCCTCGGTCCAGGCCCAGCGGTTGAAGGTATGTACCACCGTGCCGGTCACCAGCCCCATGGCATGGGCGCGCGCGGCCAGCCGGTCGAGCGACAGCGGCTCCAGCGACAGCGCCCGCAGCATCCCGCCCTGCCAGACCGCGTGGCGGCGATCCACCGCCAGCGGCGCCGCCTGACCGCCGCCGATGCCCTCGCGCCAGATCGACAGCGCCGCCGGCCACAGCCCGCGTTCGAACAGCACCCGTGCCGCCTCACGCGTTGCGTGCGACAGATAATAGGCCGAATTCGAGGCGCTGCGCGGCGAGGTGATCCGGGGCACCCAGTGGGGATCGCGCGCCCGCTGGTCCTGATCCTCCTGGGTCATGCTATAGGGTTCGTCATTCGAGGTCAGCGGCAGGTTCGGCCAGTCGATCACCGCGAAATCGGCGTCATCGGCCGGGCGCCCCAGCCAGTCGGCCACCACCAGCATCTGCGACGAGGTGGAGCCGTTGCCGATTTCGGTGCAGACATGACGCAACAGGATCCGGCCCTCGGGGCTGACCTCCACCTGGGCGATCGCGGCCTCGGCGCCGGTGCCGTAATCCTTGTGCACACAGGCAAAGCCGACACCATAGTGATAGCCGGGACGATCGGCCTCATACTGGCGCTTGCGATCGGCGCGGCCCGTCCACAGCGGGTGGGCGGCCGCGCGGTCCAGCAGTTCATGCGCGCGGATCGATCCGGCCGGAATGGCGCCCTGCGTGTTCTTCATGCCGGCGCGCAGCACGTTGCGCCGGCGCAGCTCGATCGCATCGATCCCCAGCTCGTCCGCCACCTCGTCGACCAGCATCTCGGTCGTGGCCATCGATTGCAGGGTGCCATAGCCGCGCATCGACCCGGCGGTGGGGGCGCGCGATGCCTCCATCCGCACCGCCAGATCGCTTTTGGGCAGATAATAGATCGATTGCAGCGCCGACGCCGCCACCTGGCCCACCGATGCGCTGAAATTGGCCCGCCCGCCGCCATCGCCGGTCAAGGCGCTGCGCAGGGCCAGAAACCGGCCGGTCTCGCGGTCGACCGCCAGCGTGGTGTCGATGGCGAAGGGATGGCGCTTGATCGCGCTCTGGAAGTGCTCCCATCGATCCAGCGCCATCCGCACCGGCCGGCCGTCGCCATAAAGCGCCGCCATGGCGACGTAATAGGGGAAGGAATGATGTTCCTTCTGGCCATAGCCCACCGTATAGCCGGGATGGAACATCAGCCCGTTCAGCGCGAACCGGCTGCCCCTGACCATGGTCATGATGTGATCGGCATTGGTATAGGGCGACTGGGTGCCGGTCACCACATGCAGCCGGCCGCTCGCCGGATCGTACCAGGCGTTGCCGTTATCGGTTTCCATCGCCGCCGGATCGACATATTGCGAGGAAAACCGCCGCCGGATGACCAGATGTCCATCCTGTGGCGTGTCGATGTCGCGGGCGATCTCGCCCGCCCAGTACATCGCCTGTTCGGGCGGGCCGCCGCTCTGGTTCCGGTCGGGCCACGCCTCGCCGCGGTTCTGCACCGATGGCATCAGCAGGGTGTTCTTCAGGGCCGAGAACCGGTCCGGATCATAGGGCGTGGCGCCGCCGACCCGGACATAGCGCGCGCGGCCATAAGGGTCGCGCTGCTGGATGCCGGTTTCGCGGCCATAGCGCACGGCGCGGTGGTCGAACTGCACCAGCCGCTTCGCCGCCCGGAAGCGGGCATAGTCGTGATAGATCAGCAGCGCCACCGGATGGCCCAGAAACACCGGCGTCTCGCCGCGCGCCAGCAGCAGATCGCCATAGAAGTCGCGCTCCGGCATGGTGACGCCATCGGCCTTCAGATCGGCGTCGCGCACGATCCGGTCGGGCGCCAGATCGTCGGGCAGCATCGACAGGTCGATATCCTCGAAAACCCGGTCGGCGCGGGTCGCGCGGATCAGGAAGCCGTGGGCCTGTTCGTCCGGCCAGCCCGGCATGTCGCGGGCGCGGATGTCGATGGCGAACACCTTGTCGCCGATGACCTTGGTGATGCCGTCACGACGGAACCGGATGCGGCCGGCCTCGTCCAGCCAGTGCGGCGGCTGGGCGACCCTGGCATCGGCCATGGCGCCAAGCGCGCGGTGCAGCGGGATGACGGCCGCGGTGACACCGGCGGCGGCGGCGGCCTTCAGGAACGAGCGGCGCGAGATGTCGGCGGGCCGCGGGGTCAAACGGTGCGGGATATCGGGCATAAGGGGCGGGGACTCCCTGTGGTCATGGCGGGACGGGGCGTGTCCGGTGCTGCATCACTGTCGTCGGCCCAACCTTTCCATGGCCGCGTCCGTCAGTGGTTCCTGGCCCTCCACGGGCGCGGCGCGGCCCTTGTCCTCGCCATTGGCATGGCCGCGCGGGAACAGGTCGCTGCGCAGGCGCGGCATTGCGTCCGGGCATTCCTGCTGCATCCAGACCAGCATCTTCTCGCGGATCTCGCAGCGCAGATCCCAGGCGGTGGGCGAATTGCTGGCACTCATCAGCGCGCGGATGGTCACCGTGCGCTCGGTGGTGTCGATCACCTGCAACACCCGGACATTGCCGTCCCATAATTTGCTCTCGTCCAGAAACGCGTTCAGCTTCAGGCGCATGCGCTCGAACGACATGCTGTAATCCACCTGCCAGACCACCGATCCGATGATCGCGGCGTTATGGCGGGTCCAGTTCTGGAACGGTTGCTGAATGAAATACGACAGCGGCAGCACCAGTCGTCGCCAGTCCCACAGCCGGATCACCACATAGGTCGAGGTGATCTCCTCGACCCAGCCCCATTCATTCTCCACCACCACCGCGTCTTCCAGCCGGATCGGCTGGGTGATGGCGATCTGGATGCCGGCGATCAGGTTCGACAGGATCGGCTGTGCGGCAAGACCGAAGATGATGCCGGCGACACCGGCCGATGCGAACAGGCTGACACCGAACTGACGCACCGACGGAAAGGTCATCAGCATGGCGGCGACGGTCAGCACCACGACCAGGCCGATGACCACCCGTTGCAGCAGCATCAACTGGGTGCGGTGCTTGCGGGCCAGCAGGTTGTCGGCGACATCGATCCGATAGCGGCGCTTGTTGATGTCGACCACGGTCTGCACGATGGTGATCGCGATCCAGCCGATCAGCCCGATCACGCCCAGTTGCAGCACCCGGGCGATGATCACGCTCTGGCTTTCCTCGGGCGCCACCTCGGGCGCCACGGCGCGCAGCGCCAGCAGGATCAGCGCCAGCCGCACAGGCCCCTTCAAGCGCCGGATCATCTCGGTGCGCAGGCCGATGCCGGTATGCGGGATCACCAGCCGCAGAACGCGGAAGAACAGCCGGTGGGCGATCAGGGCCAGCCCGATCGCCACCACCAGCAACATCAGGGCACCGGTGCCGGCCGGCATCGATGCCGCCAGCGCCGCCAGCCATTCAGGGGTCTGCAGGCGGTCCACCGTTCATCGACCCGGACTGCCGTCACCGCCGGATGCCGCCCCGGTGCCGGGGGTCAGCGCGACCTTCAACCAGCCATCGCCCTGGCTGTCGAAGGCCTTGTAGGCATCGATCGCCGACAGGATCGGCCGGTGGCGGGTCAGCACCTTCGCCGGGTCGACCGCGCCGCTCTGCACCAGATCGATCAGCCGTGGCAGATAGCGGCGATGGTTGCAGTTGCCCATGTTGATGGTGACATTGCGGTTCATCGCCTGGCCGATGGGGAAGGTGCGGATCTGTGGCGGGTAGACGCCGATGATCGCCAGCGTGCCGGCCTTGGCCATGGCGGGGATCGCCCAGTCCAGCACCTGGGTGCTGTCGGCGCCGGGCGGACTGCCGGGCGCTGCGGCATCCACGCCCACCGCGTCGATCACCCGGTCGGCGCCGATGCCGCCGGTCAGGGCGCGGATCGCCTCGACCGGGTCTTCCTCTTCGAAATTCACGATCTCGGCACCCTGGGCGCGCGCCGCCTCCAGCCGGTCGGGCAGGCGGTCGACCGCGATCACCCGTTCAGCCCCAAGCAGACGGGCCGAGATGATCGCGAACTGGCCGACCGGCCCGCAGCCGAACACCGCCACGGTGTCGCCCTCGGTGATCTCGGCGATGTCGGCGCCGAAATAGCCGGTGGGGAAGATGTCGGACAGCATGATCGCCTGATCGTCGCTGATCCCGTCGGGCAGCCGCATCAGCCCGACATTGGCATGGGGCACGCGGGCATAGTCGGCCTGCAACCCGTCGAACGGCCCGGTCTGTTCCGGTCCGCCGAAGAAGGCGGTGCCGGCCTGCGGCCCATTGGGATTGGCTGTGTCGCATTGCGCCAGATAGCCCGACCGGCAATAAGCGCACCAGCCGCAGCCGATGGTCGACGGGATCACCACCCGGTCGCCGACCTTCAGGTTGCGGACGTCGGCGCCCAGTTCCTCGACGATACCGATCCCCTCATGGCCCAGGATCGTGCCGGGCTTCATGCCCGGCATGGTGCCGCGCACCATATGCAGATCGGTGCCGCAGATCGCGCTGGTGGTGATGCGCACGATCGCGTCGGTCGGGCTGCGCAAAGACGGCTCGGCGACCTCGTCCAGCCGGATGTCGCCGATATCGTGGAACACAACGGCTTTCATGATGGGATATCCTCGGTCTGTCGGTGTGTCAGGTGGTGGCGTCCGGGCGGGCGGGCGCGGTGGCGACGAACAGCCGGTCCGGCCGGATCGGCAGCCGGCGCTGGCGTCGCCCGGTCGCATGATGAACGGCATTGGCGATCGCGGCGGTCATGCCGACATTGCCAAGCTCGCCCAGACCTTTGATGCCCGACGGGTTGCCGGCGGTGTCGTGCTCGGGCATCAGGATGACGTCGACCGCGCCGATATCGGCGTTGACCGGCATCAGATAATTTTCAAGATCATGGTTCACGACCCGCGCCGCCCGGTGGTCCAGAACCGTTTCCTCCATCAGCGCGGCCGACAGGCCCCAGATCATCCCGCCCGACAGTTGGCTGCGGGCGCTCAGCGGGTTCATGATCCGGCCGGCGGCGAAGGCGCCCACCATCCGTGGCACCCGGATATCCAGGGTGCGGCGGTGGATGCGGATTTCCGCGAACACGGCACCCATGGCATGGCGGGCCAGGTCGCCCGAACCGCCGCCGCGCATCGGCGTGCCGCCGTGGCGCAGTTTATCGACGGCGTCGGGTTTCATGCCGTCGGGCACGAATTCGCCCAGATGGTCGATGGCGGCGATGCCGGCCGCGGCCATGGCGTCGTGCAGGCTCATCGACGGGCCATGGGCGGTGACGCGGCCGTCCTTCAGGTCCAGCGATGTCGCATCCATGCCGGCGAAGGGGCCGGCGCCGGGGGCGGTCAGCCGGGCGAACAGATCGGCGCGCACCGCGTCGCAGGCTTTCGAGATGGCCGAACACACACTGGCGGTGGAATTGGATCCGCCTGAAACCGGCGCCGGCGGCAGGTCGCTGTCCCCGACCTGGATGGTCACGGCATCCAGCGGCGCGCCCAGACATTCCGCCGCCATCTGGCTGGCCACCGTGCGCAGGCCGGTGCCGATCTCGTGGCTGGCGGTATCCACCAGCACCGCGCCCGATGACAGCAGCCGCACGCGCGCGGTGGCGGCGGCGATGTTGGCCGGATACACCGCACTGGCGCAGCCCATGCCCACCAGCCAGTCGCCATCCTGCATCGATCCGGGGCGCGGGTCGCGATCGGCCCAGCCGAAAGCCAGCGACGCGGCATCATAGCAGGGCATCAGCATGCGGCTGCTATAGGCCCGGTTGGTCAGCGGATCGATCAGGGTGTCGTTGCGGCGCCGGAAATCGATCGGGTCCATCGACAACGCCTCGGCCATCTCGTCCATGGCGCTTTCCAGCGCGAACAGATAGGGCGTCTCGGGCGGCGATCGCATATAGCCGGGCGTGGCCCGGTCGGCCCGCACCAGATCCAGCCGGGTGGCGACGCTGCCATAGCCATACAGGCGGCTGGTCACCGAATTGCCGCCGACCAGATACGGATCGGCGCGTGAGGTCACCTCGGCGCCGTTATGGACAAAGCCGGTGATCCGCGCGTCGCCATCCACCGCCATGCGGATCGTCTGGCGGGTTTCCGCGCGATAGGTGGTGGTGGTGAAGCCCTGGGCGCGGGTCGCCACGCAGCGCAGCGGCCGGCCGACATGACGGGCGGCAAAGGCAATCAGCGCCGTGCGGCCGGTCATCGGCCCCTTGCCGCCGAAGGCGCCGCCGACATAGGCCGACACCACCCGCACGCGGCCCGGATCGATGCGCAATTGCCGGGCCAGTTCGTGGCGCCAGCCGTTCACGTTCTGCGACGGATCATGGACCGTCAGATGATCGCCATCCCAGACCGCGGTGGTCGAGAACAGCTCGATCGCATTGTGGTGCTGGGTGGGGGTTTCGTAATCGGCCTCCAGCACCCGCGCCGCCGTGGCGAAAGCGGCATCGACATCGCCCATCGCCGGATCGCGGCGGCCGGCGGCATCTTTGGCGGCCACGGTTTCGGCGCCGGGGCTGTCGAAGCCGGTTGAGGGTTCCTCGGTCTCATAGTCAGGCCGCAGCAATGCCGCCGCCTCGTCGGCGATCTCGGGCGTCTCGGCCACCACCACCGCGATGATCTGGCCGTCATGCCGGATCATCCGATCATGCAGCGGCGCCATCGACGATGCGGCGACCCCGAAGCGCGGTGTCTCCATCCGGCCAGCCACGTCTTCATGGTTCAGCACGCCGATCACGCCGTCAAGCGCGGTCGCGGCGGTGGTGTCCAGCCGCAGCAGCCGGCCACGGGCGATGTCTGCGGTCACCAGCACCGCATGGGCCAGCCCGGCAATCGGCGTGTCGGCGGGATAGGTGGCGCTGCCGGTCACCTTGGCGCGCCCATCCACGCGCGGCGCCGGGGTGCCGATCGAACGGGGCGCCGCCGGGCGGGGCTGGCCGCCGGCTGCCGGGTCGGGGGTGTCGGTGGGGTCGCGCGGGCTCATGATCGTGCCTCATCGCTGGTGGCAGGCCGGCCCGAGGGGTGCGGCACATCGGAGGGGGGCGGCAAATCGCGGGCCGCCAGCAGGGCGCGGGTGATGGCGGCGATGCCCAGATCGCGTTTGAAGGCGTTGTCGGGGCGCAGCGCCGCGCCGGTGAAGGCCGCGACGGCGGCGGCATTGGCGGCGTCCTCGGTCAGCACCTCGCCCTTCAGCAGCGCCTCCGATGCCGGCAGCCGCCAGGGCACGGTCGCGACCCCGCCCAGGGCCAGCCGCACCTCGCGGACATGGCCGGTGGCGTCCAGGTCCAGCGCACAGGCCACCGACACCAGCGCGAAGGCAAAGGATGCCCGGTCGCGCAGTTTCACGAACACCGACCGTGCCGCCCAGGCCGGCGCCGGTATCTCGATGGCGGTGATCATCTCGCCGGGCGCCAGCGTGGTCTCGACATCGGGCCGGTCGCCCGGCAACAGGTGCAGATCGGCGATCGGCAATGGCCGTCTGCGGCCGTCGCTTCCCACGATGTCGAGCACCGCATCCATCGCCATCAGCCCTTGGGCGAAATCGCCGGGATAGCTGGCGATACAATGGCGGCTGGTGCCCAATATCGCCAATTGCCGGCTGCAGCCATCGATCGCGGCACAGCCGCTGCCGGGCGCGCGCTTGTTGCACGGCCACGAGGTGTCGCGGAAATACATGCAGCGGGTGCGTTGCAGGATATTGCCGCCCAGGCTTGCCATGTTGCGGATCTGCGGGCTGGCGGCCAGTTCCAGGGTCTGAGCCAGCATCGGCAGGCGTCGGCGCAGCAGCGGATCGGCGGCGGCCTCGGCCATGCGGGTCAGCGCCCCCAGCCGCAGCATGTCGGGCCGGGGCCGGGTGATGCCGCGCCGGGCATGTGCGGGATCGTCGGCCGCATCCTCCGCCGCGTCCAGATCCAGCAGCCGGCCGGGTGTCGCCACGCCCAGATGCATCAGATCGACCAGATTGGTGCCGCCGGCGATGAACTGGCCTCGGTCGGCCCCGGTCGGCGCCGCGGGCGGCCTTGCATCCGGGCCGCGCCCGGTTGTCGCGGGTTCAAGCTGGAACGGCTGCATCATCCACCTCCACCGGCTGCGGGGCGGCGCCATCCACCGTGTCGTCGGCGGCAATATCGCGCCCGGCGCCAGCGGCCCGCATCGCGGCACCCCCTGCGCGCACGGCGGCGACGATGTTGGGATAGGCGGCGCAGCGGCACAGATTGCCGCTCATATGGTCGCGGATGGCGTCGTCGCCGCGATCGGCATGGCCTTCCTCGACACAGGCGATCGCCGACAGGATCTGGCCGGGCGTGCAATAGCCGCACTGGAAGGCGTCGTGATCGATGAAGGCCTGTTGCATCGGGTGCAGCGGCGCGTCGTCATCGGCCAGCCCCTCGATGCTGGTGACCGACCGGCCGTTCATACGAGCCACCAGGGTCAGGCAGCCAAGCACCCGCCTGCCGTCGACCAGCAGCGTGCAGGCGCCGCACTGTCCGTGATCGCAACCCTTCTTGGCGCCAGTCAGCCCCAGATGGTCGCGCAGCGCATCCAGCAGGCTGGTGCGCGGGTCGACGGTCAGTTGCCAGTCCTTGCCATTCACGGCCAGGGTCATGGATATCGTGCGGGGGGCATGCGTCGCGGGTGTTCGGGCGTCCATCGGCAGGGCTCCTGTGGCGGCGGCTCAGGGCGTCTGTGCGCGGTTGCTTCGCGGCGGCGGGCGGGCCCGCCCGGGGCTGTCACTCGCGATCGCGCCGGTCGGGCGGCCAGCCTTCGGGAAAGCGGTCTTCGTGCTCGTCCTCGTCCTCGACGTCCGCCAGATCCGATCCGGGGTCGTCCGGGTCGCCGCTGTCGGTGATCTCGTCGAAGACATCCTCGGCGTTGTGGCGGATGCCCTCTTCTGTCGCATCCAGTCCGTCGGTTTCGCCGGTGACCGGGTCATAGTCGGTATCGTCGGGCGCCTCGGGCGCTTCGTCGCGCGCGACCCCCGGGAATGGCTCGCCATCGGGGCCGCGCGTGTCGCGGGCATCCGGGTCGCGGCCTTCGGCGCTGCCGATCAGCGGGGCCTCATCGGCCGTCACCTCGCGGGGCCGGCCGGCAGCAGGATCGCGGGACGAAGAAACGCGCTGAGAATCGGGTCTGGCCATGCGGAACGATCTCCTCAACAGGTGCCGGGCACTGTTGGTCAACGCGGCAAGATCGGTTGGGTTCCGTGGCGCCGGGCTTTCAGCCCGCGCCACCGATGACCGCGGCCAGGCCATCCAGCCCGCGCGCCAGTTCGTCGTCGGTCAGGGTGGCGAAGCCCAGAACCAGCACCCGTCGGCAGGCACGCGGGTCGGCGCCCGGGTGCAGATAGCTGCCAAGGGTGGGGGCGGCGATGTCCAGCTCCGCCAGCCGCCGGCTGGTCTCGTCCTCGTCCAGGGCCATGCCGCCGGGCCAGCCGGCCGGGTCGGCGGGCAGGGTTGCCAGCAGATGAAAGCCCGAATCCGTGGTGGCGATCCGCAGGCGGTCGCCAATGCGCCCGCGCAGACCGTCGACCAGCGCCTGTTGCCGGCGCCGGTACAGATGGCGCATCCGCCGGACATGGCGAGCGAATTCGCCGGTCTCGATCAGCCGGGCCAGCATCGCCTGGGTGGCTGTCGGCACCACCTTCTCGTGGGCCAGCGCCCGCCCCAGCGGCCCGGCCAGCGCCTGTGGCACCACCAGATAGCCGATGCGCAGCGCCTGGGTCAGCACCTTGCTGAGCGAGCCCATATAGATCACCGATCCGTGGCGATCCAGGCTCTGCAAGGGCGGCAGCACCCGGGTGGTGTACTGGAATTCGCTGTCATAATCGTCTTCCACGATCCACGACCGCTGGTCATGGGCCCAGTCCAGCAGTTCCAGCCGCCGGCCCAGCGACATCGGCATGCCCAGCGGATAGTGCCGCGACGGCGTGACCAGCGCCAAAGCGGCGTCCGGCGCCATGCGGCGGCCGGCCTCGACCACCAGCCCCTCGCCGTCGACCGGCAAGGGCACCGGCTGCACCTGATGGGCCGCGAGCGTCTGGCGGCCGGTGGGCCAGCCGGGATTCTCGGTCCAGGCGCGGCTGCCGGGGGCCGCCAGCAGCCGGGCCAGCAGGCCGATGGCATGGGTGCCGCCGGCGGTGATCAGCACCTGATCGGCGGTGCAGACCAGGCCGCGGGCGGTGCGCAGATAGTCCGCCAGCGCCGCCCGCAGGCCGGCATGGCCGGCAGGCGGCGCCTTGCGGAAATCATCGGGCGCGGCCATCCGCCAGTGCCGTGCCGCCAGCCGGGCGAACACCGCGCGCGGGAACTGGTCGGCCGCGGGCAGGGTGGGGGAAAAGGCACCGGTCGACCGGGTGTCGAAGCCGGTGGTCTCGATCAGCGCCCGGCCGCGTGCCGGCAGGCGGGTGATCATCGCCTGATCATCCGCAATCGCCGACGCCGCTGCCGCCGGCAGCCGGCCGTCGGCGCGCGCCCGCACCACGGTTCCGGCGCCCTGGCGGGCATCCAGCAGGCCCTCGGCGGTCAGATGGTCGAAGGCTTCGCGCAACGGGCGGCGCGAGACGCCAAGCTCGGCCGCGATCGAGCGGGTGGATGGCAGGCGCGTGCCCGCGGCCAACCGCCCCGACAGGATGCCGCGGCGCAATTCGGTATAGATCTGGTGATACAGCGGTGTCGGGCTGTCGCGGTCGATGTCGAGGAAATCGAGCACCGGCCCGCCGGAATGCCGCGTCATACCATCGCCCTTTCCGCGCCGGCCCGGAATGGGCCCTTCGATCTGAGGAAAATGGGCACGAATTCCGCCCACTCTGTCAACAAGCCATCATCGATCGCGGGGTATCAAGGCGTCAGCGGCCGCGATGCAGATCCAGCGGGCCGGCCACCGTCTCGGGGAGAACAGTGATGCAGCGCATGACGATCAGGGCCTTTCTTGCCACCGCGACCGCCGTTCTGGCGCTTGCCTCCGCCACCACCGGGCCGGCGGCGGCGGGGGAACTGGTGCTCTATACCGCCTCGAACCCGGAAATCGAGAAGGATGTGATGGCGGCGTTCCAGGCGGCCCATCCGGACATCACGGTCAAGGCGGTCAACATGTCGACCGGCCCGATCACCGAGAAGGCGATCGCCGAAAAGGGCAATCCACAGGCCGACGTGATCTGGATGGTCAATGATTTCGCTCTGGCGAAGCTGAAGCAGGACGGCGTGCTGGCCCCCTATACCCCGCGCGGCATGATCATCGACGATGCCTTCAGGGACACTGACGGCTTCTGGTACGGCCACAACGCCACGATCATGGCGATGGCGGTCAACACCCGCGTGCTGAAGGAGAAGGGCCTGCCCGAGCCGACCGACTGGGTCGATCTGATCCGCCCCGACTATAAGGGTCAGGTGACCGTGGCAGCCCCGACCAAATCCGGCACCGGCTTCACCATCTTCACGGCCATGGACGACATGTTCGGCTGGAACTTCATCGACAACCTGCATCAGAACGTCGTCCAGTACAATTCCAGCGGCAGCGCCGCCGCACGGCAGGTCAGCGCGGGTGAGAACGCCATCGGTCTCAGCTATGACACCGCCATTCTTCAGCAGGTGCAGGCCAATCCGGATGTGAAGCTGGTCATCGGCCGGATGTCGCCGAACATCATCGAAGGCGCCGGTCTGGTCGCGGGCGGCCCCAACCCGCAGGACGGCCAGGTGTTCATGGACTGGCTGTTCGGCAAAGGTGGCATGACCGCGCTGGCCCCCCATGTCGGCATCGGCGCGGCGCCGGGCTTCGGCAATGTGCCGCTGGATCAGGTGCATCTGTGGAAGACCCGCCGGCCGATCGACCAGGACGGGTTCAAGCAGGCCTGGGCCAAACGCTACGAAAACTGATCGGGCGTCTGCATCACCGGTCTTCCGCATCACCCGAACCGGACGGAGCCCCCTGATGGCCGTGCTCGATCTTCGTGGCATCACCCGCCGCTTCGGCGCCACCATGGCGCTGGATGGTGTGGACCTCAGCGTGCCATCGGGCGGCTTCTGTTCCCTGATCGGCCCCAGCGGCTGCGGCAAGACCACGCTGCTGCGCATCGCCGCCGGTTTCGCCGCCGCCGATCGGGGGCAGGTGCTGCTGGATGGTCGCGACATCGCCGGCCTGCCGCCGCATCGTCGCGGGTTGGGCTTCGTGTTCCAGAGCTATGCGCTGTTTCCGACCAAGACCGTGGCCCAGAACATCGGCTTCGCGCTGATGCTGCGCGGCGACAGCCGCCGCGCCATCGGCCGGCGGGTCGCCGATCTGGCGGCGATGGTCCGGCTGACCGGCCTGGAAGACCGGTTTCCGCATGAATTGTCGGGCGGCCAGCAGCAGCGGGTGGCGCTGGCACGGGCGCTGGCGCCGGAACCGCCGGTGCTGTTGCTGGATGAACCGCTATCGGCGCTGGATGCCGGCATCCGGGTGCATCTGCGCGCCGAAATCCGCCGCATTGTCGACAGCCTGGGCATCACCACGGTCTATGTCACCCATGATCAGGAAGAGGCGCTGGCAATTTCCGACACCATGGTGGTGATGCGCCACGGCCGCATCCTGCAATCGGGCACGCCCCAGGCGGTCTATCTGCGCCCGGCGCACAGCTTCGTCGCCGGCTTCGTCGGTACCGCCAATCTGCTGCCCTGCACGATCGATACCGCCGGCCCGGCTGTCCGCGTCGGGCGCATGACAGTCGCGGTGGATGACATAACGGCGGCCCATGGCGGTGCCGGCCTGCTGGTCTGGCGGCCGGAACACACCACGCTGACGCCGGCGGCGCATGCCATGCCGGGCGAGGGCCTTGCCGGCACGGTCGAGGCCAGCGCCTTTCTGGGGCCGGTGGTGCGGCTGACCCTGCGGCTCGACGGCGGCGGCACGGTCACCGCCGATATCGCGACCCGCACGTGGTCTGTCGCGGGTGGAACCATGGCCGCGCGCGGCGCCCGGTTCCGGATCGGCATCGACCCGGCCTTCGCGCGCGTGCTGCCCGCCGAAGACGCGCCGCCACCGCCGCCGGAGGCGCTGCCCCATCCGGTCGCGGCCGGCGGCATCACCGGCCGGATGCTCGCCGATGCATAAATCCGTGTCCGACCGCATCCTTCTGGTTGCAATGCTGGCCCTGGTGGCGCTGTTCATTGCCTGGCCGATCGGCAGCATGCTGATCCGCAGCGTTCAGGTGCCGGTGCCGCTGTCGACGGCCCGGCTGGCCGACATGACCCGCGCGGCGCTGGCGGTGCTGCCCGGTGATCGCGGCACCGCCCTGCCGGCGCGCTGGGCGGCAGAGGCCGCGCCGCGCCCGCGGATGGAGGCGATCGCCGCCGCCTTCGCGTTGAACGGCCTGGACGTGCCCTGGGACCGGGCGGCCGCCTTCGACCGCCAGATCCCGGCGGCGGAGCAGGCGCTGGCCGGGCTGGCCCCGGATCTGCGGGCGCGGGTGACCGAGGATCTGCCGCTGGCGGTGGCGATGCTGCACAAGCGCGCGGTGCTGGTGCATCTGGCGGGCGACGCCCTGGCGCCCGCGACGCGTGAGGCCCTGCGCAGCGGCCAGACCATCACCATCGGCATCGATCATTACAGCCGGGTCGCGCGGGAACACCGGCTGCGGGCCGCCGGGCTGAACTCGTTGCTGCTGGCCACCACCACGACCGTCATCACCACCATGCTCGCCTTCCTGGCGGCCTTCGGCATCAGCCGCGGGCTGGTGGCCGGCGCCGGCCTCGCCCGGTTCGGCCTGCTGGTGCCGCTGGTGTCGCCGCCGGTGGTGGTGGCGACCGCGGCGGTGCTGCTGTTCGGCCGCAATGGCGTGATCACCCACGACCTGCTCGACCGCGCGCTCGGCTGGACCGATGCCGCGCATGACAATCTCTATGGCCTGGGCGGGGTGCTGGTCGCCCAGGTGCTCAGCTTCCTGCCGGCCGCGTTCATCGTGTTCGACAACCTGTTCACCCGCCCCGACGGGCGGCTGGACGAGGCGGCGGCCAGCGCCGGGGCGTCGCCCTGGAAGCGCTTCCGCCATGTCACCCTGCCGATGGCGCAGCCGGGCATCGTGCGGGCGGCGACCCTGGTCTTCATTCTGTCGATGACCGATTTCGGCAACCCGATGGTGATCGGCCGCGACCTGCCGGTGCTGGCGGGCGTGCTCTACGACGAGATGATCGGCTTCCACAACACCGCCTTCGCCGCGGCGATCGCGGTCTGGCTGATCGTGCCGGCGCTGGCGATCGCGCTTGCCCTGAACCGGATCGGCGGCCGCCGGCGCTTCACATCGGGCTTCGGCGGCGGCGATGATGGCGGCCGCAACCGGCAGGCCGGGGCCGCGATGGCGCCGCCACCGGCCTTGCGGCGCGGGTTCAGCCTGCTGGTCTGGTCGGTCATCGCCGCCACCGGCGTGATCTATGCCACCATCATCGCCGGCGCCTTCGTGAAGGTCTGGGGGCGCGACTGGGGGCTGACACCGCATCATTTCACGGCAATGGAGGCGGTGCCCGGTTTCGTGTCGTCGGTGGTGGGGATCACGCCGGTCTGGACCAGCCTTGTGGTCGCCGGCATCGCGGCGCCGCTGGGCGGCCTGCTGGCGGTGATCGCGGCCTATCTGGCCGAACGCCACCGCTCCGCGCTTACCGAATGCATGGCGCTGATCATCCTGCTGCCGGCGATCCTGCCGGGGGTGGTGTTTGGCATCGGCTATCTCACCGCCTTCAACGCGCCGTTCGGGATCAGGGCGCTGTCGTTGAACGGCACCCACGCGGTGCTGGTGCTCAACATCCTGTTCGGCAACATGTTCGTGGGCGTGCTGGCGGGCCGCGCCCTGCTCAGGCGCATCGACCGGTCGATCGACGAGGCGGCGGCCGCCCTTGGCGCCACCCCGGTGCAGCGCATCCGCCATGTCGTGCTGCCGGTGATGCGCCATGCGGCGATCCTGGGGGCGCTCTATGTCTTCGTCGACGGGTTGTCGACCGTCTCGGCCGTGGTCTTTCTGCAAGGGCCGGACATCGATCTGGCGGCGGTCGCCATCCTCAATGCCGCCGAGGGCACCTATTACGGAGCCGCCTGTGCGATGAGTGTCGCCATTCTGATCATCGTTTTCACCGTCATGGCCGCGATCCGGCTGGTGGAGCGCGGCCGCCTGCCCGCCAGGGCTGCCGGCACGAACCCCGCCGCCGCCATGGGTGCGGCCATGGGTGCGGTATGACCGGGGCGGGGCCGGCCATGCTGGTCGCGCGCGATGCGGCAGCCTTCCTGCATCAGCGCGGCTCGACGCCGGTGGCGCGCGCCGTGGTGGCGGCCGAGGGGTCGTGGCTGACCGATGGCGATGGCCACCGGGTGCTGGATGGCCATGGCAATGGCTGTCACCATATCGGCTATCGCCATCCCCGGCTGGTCGATGCGCTGACCCGCCAGCTCGCCACGCTGCCCTTCGCGCCGCGCCGCTTCACCAATGCGCCGGCGGTGGCGCTGGCCGAACGGCTGGCGGGTTTGTGGCCATACGGGCCGGCGCGGGTGCTGTTCGCGCCCAGCGGCAGCGACGCGATCGAAATCGCGCTGAAGCTTGCCTATGTCGCCACCGGCCGCCAGGGCAGCATCGCCTTCACCGGTGCCTGGCACGGCGCCG
Source organism: Tistrella bauzanensis (assembly GCF_014636235.1). Lineage (NCBI taxonomy): Bacteria > Pseudomonadati > Pseudomonadota > Alphaproteobacteria > Geminicoccales > Geminicoccaceae > Tistrella > Tistrella bauzanensis. The sequence continues at coordinate 96,685 of NZ_BMDZ01000004.1, read as the reverse complement.
GGCTGGGGGCGCTGTCGGTCGGCGGCCGTTTCGCCGAGGCGGCGCCGATGCCGCGCCTGTCCGGATGCCGCCATGTGCCGGCCTATTGGCCCACCGACGGGCTGGGTGATGCCGATGCGGCGGCGCGGGTGTCGTATCAGGCGCTGGTCGCGGCCTTCGGCAACGGACCGCCGCCGGCGGCGCTGCTGGCCGAACCGGTGCATTCGGCGCCCGGCCTGCCGCCGCCCTGGTTCTGGCCGGCGGTGGCGCGGCTGGCGCGCGACCATGGCAGCCTGCTGATCTTCGATGAAATCCCAACAGGTCTCGGCAAGACCGGCCGCTGGTTCGCGTCGCAGCATTTCGATGTGACGCCCGATATCACCGTGCTTGGCAAGGCGCTGGGCGGGGCGGTGATGCCGCTGGCGGCGTTGATCGCGCGCGCTGATCTGGACCGCGCCGGCCATCTGGCGATCGGCCATGTGACGCACGAGAAGAACCCGATGCTGGCCACAGCCGGTCTGGCCACGCTCGACGTGCTGGCCGATGGCGATCTGGTGGCGCGGGCGGCGGAACTGGGCGCGCGGCTGGCGGCCGGGCTCGACCGGCTGACGGCGGCGGGGGGCGCTTTGCGCGGTGCGCGGGTGGCGGGGCTGCTGGCGGCGCTGTGGCTGCGGCCCGATCAGGATCCGCTGGCGGTGGAACGCCGCTGCTATGCGCTGGGGCTGAACCTCACCGTCGACCGCGCCGGGCGGTTGTCGCTGTCGCTGCCGCTGATCGTGACCGCGTCGGATATCGACCGGGTGGTGGCGGTTCTGGCCCAGGCGCTGCCGGCCGCGGAACCCGTGGCGCTGCCGGCCGTGGAACCCGTGGCGCTGCCGGCCGTGGAACCCGTGGCGCTGCCGGCCGTGGAACCCGTGGCGCTGCCGGCCGTGGAACCCGTGGCGCTGCCGGCCATGGAACCCGTGGCGCTGCCGGCCATGGAACCCGTGGCGCTGCCTGGCGATTGACCGCACACCGACGCCAGCGCCTTAACGCCACACGGAGTGCCACCATGCCAAGCCCCTCCCATCCCCGCGGCGGCTTCACCGATGCCGAACGCGAGCGCCGCATCCGTGATCACATGCGGCAATTGTGGCGCGACGAGGGCGCCATCCCCGGCCGGGAAGACGACTATCGCGGCCGTGCCGCCGAGCTGGTCGCGATCGCGGAGAACCAGTCGCTCGCCACCATCCGGCCCGGATCGGAGACCGACCGCATCCGCAACAATCCGGTCGAACCGCTGGAGGCGGTGGAAAACCAGGGCGATTTCCCCACCATGACCGACCAGGGCAACCGCCGCACCAGCCCCCGCCCGGTCCCGCCAGAGGATGATGCCGGGCGGTGATGCCGCCGCCGGGTGCAGACACCGCACGACCAGCCAGGGGATGGCGGCGACGCCACCGGCGCCTGCCTCTCGCGCCATGGAGGCTTCAGGCTCTTGAAATTTTAGAATGCTAGCTTATTATATGCTGACATACATAAAGCCTGCGCCAGATGCGGGAAAGAGGGGCCAATGCCGGGGCTATATTACGACGAGATGGAACTGGGTTCGACGTTCCATCACGACATAAGACGAACCGTGACAGAAGCGGATAACGTGTTCTTCTCGGCGCTCACGCACAATCCGGCCCGTCTTCATCTGGATGAAGATTATTGCAGAACCCAGACCGAGTTTGGCGCGCGGCTGGTGAACTCGGCATTCACCCTTGGTCTCATGGTGGGTATTTCAGTGGGGGACACCACGCTTGGTACCGCCATTGCCAATCTTGGCTGGGATGAGGTGCGCTTTCCCAAGCCCGTGTTCCACGGAGATACGCTTCGGGTCGAGACAGAGATCATCGGGCTCCGCGAAAGCCGTTCGCGACCGGATGCCGGTATCGTGACCTTCCTGCATCGCGCCTATAACCAGCACGGAGATCTGGTGGCGAGCTGCAAGCGATCGGGGCTTCAGCTCAAACGACCTGATGCGGATAAAGGAAACGGGCGGGCGGCATCATGACCCTCCGCTCGTGGTTGTTCGTGCCCGCCGACAGTGAACGCAAGCTCGCCAGATCCGACGACAGCGCTGCCGACGCATTGATCCTGGATCTGGAAGATGCCGTGGCGCCCGCCCGCAAGGCCGATGCCCGGGCGCTGCTGCGGGATTTCCTGACGGCGCGGCCGCCCGCCGGGCGCCGCTGTCAGCTCTGGGCCCGGATCAACCCCCTCGATGACACCGCCCTCGCCGATCTGTGCGCGATCATGCCGGGCGCGCCAGACGGGGTCGTCGTCCCCAAGGTCAATGGTCCGGCAGACGTTGTCCGGCTCTCACACTGGCTGGATGCCTTCGAGGCGGCCGCCGGGCTGCCAGCCGGGTCGACATCGATCCTGCCGGTCGCGACCGAGACGCCGGCGGCGCCCTTCGCGCTCGGTGACTATGCCCGCCAGCCGCTTCCCCGGCTCGCCGGTCTGACCTGGGGGGCCGAGGATCTGAGCACGGCGCTCGGTGCCTCGACCAATCTCGACCCCGCCGGCGGCTGGGCCTTCACCTATCGCATGGCGCGCAGTGCCACGCTTCTGGCCGCGCGGGCAGCGGGGGTGATGGCGATCGAGACCCTCTACACCGATTTCCGCGACCCGGACGGTCTGCTCGCCAGTTGCCGCGCGGCGGCGGCGGAAGGCTTCGACGGCCGCATCGCCATCCATCCATCCCAGGTGCCGGTGATCAATGCCGGGTTCGCGCCCACGGATGACGCCGTCGACCATGCCCGTCGTGTTGTCGAGGCCTTCGCCGCCTCTCCCGGTCTGGGCACGGTCGGGCTGGATGGCCGCATGCTCGACATTCCGCATCTGCGTCAGGCCGAACGGGTGCTGGCGCGACACGAGGCCACGATCCGCCGCGCCGGCGACCAGTATTCCGGCCGCGGTTCCAGGTGAGGACGGCATTCATGGACAAGATCATCATCAGCTGCGCGGTCACCGGCTCGATCCACACCCCCAGCATGTCGCCCCACCTGCCGGTGACGGCGGACGAGATCGCCGATCAGGCGGTGGCGGCCGCCGAGGCCGGCGCGGCGGTGCTGCACCTGCATGCCCGCAACCCCGCCGACGGCCGGCCGTCACAGGATCCGGCGCTGTTCGCGGCCTTTCTGCCCGCCATCCGCGACCGCTGCGATGCCATCATCAACATCACCACCGGTGGCGGGCTGGGCATGAGCCTGGATGAGCGGCTGGCGCCGGCGAAATGGGCGGCACCGGAAATCGCCTCGCTCAACATGGGGTCGCTGAATTTCGACATCTCGGGCGCCGCCGCGCGTGTCCCGGCCTTCCGCCACGGCTGGGAGCGGCCCTATCTGGAGATGACCCGCGACTTCATCCTGTCGAACACCTTCGCCCAGATCGAACGCGGCCTGCGCGATCTGGGCGCGCTCGGCACCCGGTTCGAATATGAGTGTTATGACGTCGGCCATCTCTACAACCTGGCGCATTTCGTCGATCGGGGCCTGGTGAAGCCGCCATTCTTCGTTCAGGCGATCTTCGGCATTCTGGGCGGCATCGGCGCCGATCATGCCAATCTGATGCACATGAAATCCACCGCCGATCGCCTGTTCGGCGCCGATTACCGCCTGTCGGTGCTGGCCGCCGGCCGCCATCAGATGCCGTTCGTCACGATGGGCGCGATCCTGGGCGCGAATGTCCGGGTCGGGCTGGAGGACAGCCTCTATATCGCGAAGGGCCAGCTCGCCCGGTCGAATGCCGAGCAGGTGGCGAAGATCCGTCGCATCCTCGACGAGCTGTCGCTGGAGGTGGCGACCCCCGACGAGGCCCGGGCGATGCTGCGGACCAAGGGCGCCGGCGGCGTCGCCTTCTGAACCGGGAGGCCCCGACATGCCAAGGATGCTCACCCCCGGCGGATTGCCCGACCATCTGCCGCGGGGCGGGATGGTCTGGGTGCAGGGATGTTCGGCCTGGTCGCAGGCGGTGGAGGCGGCGATCGCCTCGGCCGGCGACCGGCTTGCCGGCACCACCTTCACCGGCATCTTCGTCCCCGGCCTCAACCCCGCCGGCCGCCTGCTCGGCGGCGGGCGGCGGCTGCACGGCTTCTTCACCACGCCGGACCTTGAGGCCGCAGGCCCGGCGGCCACGTTTCTGCCGCTCTGCTATGGCGCGGTGTCGGATCATCTGCGGCGGCTGACGATCGATGCCGCCTGCTTCATGGTCGCACCGCCCGATGATCACGGCATCTGCAGTTTCGGGCCGGTCTGCGATTTCCTGCCGGATCTCTGGGCGCGGATTCCGGTCCGGATCGGGGTGATCAACCCCCGCCTGCCGCGCAGCCATGGCACCGCCGGCATTCCGCTTTCAGACCTCACGCTGGTGATCGAGGACGATCAGGAGCTTCCTGTCGCCCGCCCCGGCGGCGACGGCGCCACCCGCGCGATCGCCCGCCGGCTGGCCGGTCTGGTGCCCGATGGCGCCACCCTTCAGGTGGGCCTTGGCCGCACGCCCGAAGGGGCGCTCGCCGGGCTTCGCGGCCATCGCGGGCTCGCCATCCATTCGGGCCTGATCGGCGACGCGGTGGTCGATCTGCTGGAGGCGGGCGCCCTGCGGCCGGGCGTGTCGGTCACCGCCGGCGTGGCGATCGGCACGCGCCGGCTCTATGACCTGACGGGCGATCCCGCCATCCGGTTCCGGCCGGTCTCATACACCCATGCGCCCGGTGTGCTGGCCGGGATCGAAGGGCTGGTGACCGTCAACGCCGTCAACGAGGTCGATCTGTTCGGGCAGGGATATGCCGAGATGCGTGTGGGCGGCTTCATCTCGGGGCCGGGCGGGGCGGTGGATTTCGCCCAGGGTGCCCGGGCCGGCGGCGGATTGCGCGTGGTCGTGCTGCCGGCGACGGCGGCCGGCGGCGGCATCAGCCGGGTCGTGCCGCCGGGGGCCGGGCAGGGGCCGGTCTCACTCAGCCGCTTCGACATCGACGTGGTGGTGACGGATCACGGCATCGCGGATCTGCGCGGCCTTACCCATGATCGCCGCGCCGAAGCCCTGATCGCCGCCGCCGCGCCGGCTTTCCGGCCGGCACTGGCAACAGGGTGGGAGGATTGGCGTCGCCACGCCCGGCCCATCGCCCGAGAGAGCGCCAGCCCCGGGTGATCAGCCCCCAGGAGCCGGCGGGCAGCGCATACATGAACACCACCACGAAGACGCCGAAGACCACGCCGGTCGCGGCGGTCGACACCTGGGTTGCCAGATTGGGGGCGAGAACGATGAATGCGGCCCCCAATACCGCGCCGGGCACCGTTCCGACGCCGCCGACGACCAGTCCGACCAGCAGGAAGACCGACAGGTAGACCGGGAAACTCTCAGGCGCCACGAATTCGATGGCAAGCGCGCTGACACCGCCGGCAAGCCCGGTCAGCAGGGCGCTGATCCCGAAGGTGAGGCATTTGTAGACATGCAGATCGATCCCCATCGCCTCGGCGGCCAGCGGGTTGTCGCGGATGGCGGCCAGGGCCCGGCCGATCCGGCCGGAGAGCAGGTTGTGGGTGGCCACGAACGCGATCACGGCGACGGCGAGGGCGATGTGGTAGATCCACCGGTCGGCATCCAGCGGCAGCCAGCCCGGCACCTCAGGGCGGGTGACATAGAGGCCGGCCACCCCGCCCGTCCAGTCTTCCAGCGCGTCATGCTTCAGCAATTGGGGGATGGCTATGACAAGGGCGAAGGTGGCGAGCGCCAGATAGTGACCCTCCAGGCGCAGGGCCGGCAGGCCCAGGGCCAGACCCGCCAGGAAGGTCAAGGCGGCGGCGAGCAGGCGGAACGAGGCGGTGGATGCGGGCATCGTGATGATTTTCCCAAGGAATGATGCGGCCAGGGAGGGCGGCCCGAAAGACGTGACGCGGTGACAGGTGACGCGGGGGCGTTGAGACCGGCCGGGCGTCAGGCCCGTTTGACGCCCGGCCGTCCGAACAGCCCGTTCGGACGGATGACCAGCACGGTGACGACGACCGCCAGGGCGAAGCTCAGCTTCAGGTCGTTGCCGATCACATAGGTACCGGCCAGATTTTAGAGCACGCCGAACAGCAGGCCGCCCGCGACCGCGCCGGCGGGGCTGTTCAGCCCGCCGAGCATGGCCGCCGCGAAGGCATAGAGCAGCACGCTCATCATCATGCCCGGTTCAAGATAGGTGACCGGAGCGATGAGCAGCCCCGCGACGGTGCCAAGGACGCCGGCGAACCCCCAGCCGAGGGCGGGCATGCGCTCCACCGTGATGCCGATCAGCCGGGCCGATGCGGGATTGCGGGCGGCGGCCCGCATGGCGAGGCCGAGCAATGAGGTCGATGAAGGTGCCGCGACCGTCCGGAACATGGCCGATCCCGCGACGGACCCGGTCCTCGGTCGCGAGCCGGTCGACCCTTGCCCCGCTCAGAACAATGTCTCCCGTGGTCCGGATCGTCCCGCAGATCGCCCGCAATGTGGTGGTCTTGCCGGCGCCGTTGGCGCCGATGATCGTGGTGATGCCACCGGCCATGACGGCAAGGTCGATGCCGAACAGCGCCTGGGTGCCGCCATAGAAGGCTTGGAGGCCCTTGACGTCGAGAAGGATGGTCATCAGCCGCCCATCCCCAGATAGGTGCGGATCACCTCGGGGTTCTGTGCGATCTCGCCGGGCAGACCCTCGGCGACCTTGCGGCCGAAATTCATCGCGACCACCTTGTCGGATACCGACATGACCAGGTTCATGTGATGCTCGACCAGCAGGATGGCCGTCCCCAGCCGGTCGCGGATGGCGCGGATCTGCTCCTTCAGCACCTCGACCTCCTCGTGGTTGAGGCCGGCCGCCGGTTCGTCCAGCAGCAGCAGATGCGGCCTGGACATGAGCGCGCGGGCGAGTTCCACCCGTTTGCGGACCGGGAAGGGCAGGTCCGCCACCCGGCGATTGTCGAGGCCGGCGAGCCCCATGAACGCGATCATCTCGGTGGCCCGGTCATGGAGGTCCGCTTCTTCCCGCGCCACCCGGCCAAGGCGCAGCGTGTGTGCAAGAAAGCCCGCGCGGCCCAGTACATGGCCGCCGACCAGGATGTTGTCGCGCACGCCCAGATGATCGAACAGCGACACGTTCTGGAAGGTGCGGCCGATGCCGGCCCCGGCGATGCGGTGACGCCGCAGGCCCGATAGCGGTTTCCCACGGAACAGGATATCGCCGGCATTGGGCCGGCACAGCCGGCTCAGGCAGTTGAACACTGTGGTCTTGCCGGCGCCGTTCGGGCCGATCAGCCCCAGGATCCGGCCGGCCTCGGCGGTGAAGCCGACGGAATCCAGGGCGAGGATGCCGCCGAACCTGACGACCAGATCGCGGATATCGAGAATGACCGTGGGGGTGGCGGCGGGGGCGGGGTGTGTGGCGGGGGCATGCGGCAAGGCCGGTCCTCCATGCGTCATGCGCCGACGGCGCTGATGTCCATACGCCGAGCGCCGGCGGCGCGGCGCGCGCGGGCACCGTGGCGTCAGCGCGCCGTCGAGGAGATCGGCGCGCCGAAGCTCTGCCAGCGTTCGCCGTCGAAGCAGATCATCTGGAAGGTCTTGATGGGGTCCAGATCCTGTGGCGTCACCGTATAGCGCACGCCATTGATGTACATGCCGGGCTGGACGTCGATGTCGCGGGCGATGTCCCGGATGTTCGTGCGGGTCAGGTCGTCGCCGGCACGCCGCAGAATCTCGACCAGAACCTCGTTGGTCACATAGGCGAGCACATTTGACAGGCTCGCGACCTCCCCCGATGGGAACCAGGTCTTCATGAAGTCGAGATAGCGCGCCATGCCCGCGTCATCCTTCCAGCGCGGATCGTCGGGGTGTTTGGCGATCGCCGTGCTGATCACGCCCCGCGCGTTGTCGAGGCCGGCCGGCTTCAGCACATAGTCGATGCTCGTCGACGCCTAGCCGAGATACACCGTCGGGTGCCATTGAAGGTCGCCGATCTTGCGGATGGCCTGTGCCGCATGTCTGGCCAGGGCCGCGACGATCACCACGTCGACCCCACGCGCCTTCAGGTTCAGGATCTGGGTGTCGACCGTCGGATAGGCGAGGTCGAAAGTCTCGATCGCGACGATGTGGTCGTCTGCCTTGTCGCCGAAGCCGTCGCGCAGACCCGCGACGTAATCCTTGCCGAAATCATCGGCCTAAGGCCGACCTTGGTGTCGGGCATGGTCTCAAGGATGTGGCGGGCGAAGATCACCGCCTCGGTCCGGTTCTGCGGCAGGCCGGTGGTGACCCAGGGGTTCTCGGCCGGCGCCAGCCATTTCGATGCGCCGGAATTGATCAGCACCTGCGGCACCTTCCTGGCCGCCAGATAGGGGCGGACGGCTGTGTTCGCCGAGGTGCCGAGGGCATTGTAGAGGAACCGGACATTATCCTGCTCCACCAGCTTGCGGGCCTGCTCGATCGTCCTTGGCGGCGAGAAGCCGTCATCCTCGCACAGCAGGGTCAGTTTGCGGCCGGTTGGTTGATGCCACCATCCTGGTTCACCTTCGTGAAGAAGGCCTGGCTGGCGGCGCAGGCGATCCCATAGGCCGAGGCGGGCCCGCTGAGGGGCACTGTCATGCCGATCAGGATCTCGTCGTCGTTTGCCCCGGGGCTGTAGGACGCGGCCGACGCGGACCCGATGGACGACAAGACGGCCATGGCCGCCAGTGGTGCCAACGTTTTCTTCATCTGTCTTTTCCTCCCGATCGCTGCCTGCGGTCACGGTCTTCGCCGTGTTCAATGCGCGAGCTTGTCATTTCTCATCATATGACATGCATAAGTACGGTGCGCCGGTCGTAGCCAAATTTATTTGCTTGCATATGATATGCTCTATAATTATCCATGGACAAAAGCCGGAAAGCGGCGAGGCCGGCCACAGCCAGGGAGGATATGATGGCGCAATCGCCCCCACCTCGATCACTCACATCACCCCGACCGCCGGCACCCCCGGGCATTGTCGCCAGCCCCTGGCATCACGCTCTGGCGCAGCCGGACCGGCCGGCGGTGATCGTGGCGGATACCGGCGAGACGCTGAGCTATGGCGACATGATCCGCGGCGCCAACCGGCTCGCCAATCTGTTCGTGGGGCTGGGGTTGCGTCCGGGCGATTGCGTGGCCTTCTGCCTTGAGAACCACATCCGCTATGGCGAGCTGGTCTGGGCGGCCAAGGCCGCCGGCCTTTACTATGTCTGCATCGCGCGGCAGTCGGGCGTCGACGACCTGCGCTATGTGCTGACCAATTGCGGCGCCCGTGTGTTCATCGCCTCGGCCGCGGTCGCGGACACGGCGGTTGCCGCCAGCCGGGATCTTCCCGGGCTGATGGCCTTCATGATCGACGGTGAGGCACCGGGTTTCGCCTCATACGAGGCCGCCGTGGCGGGGCAGGACGACCAGCCGGTCGAGGATCGGTCGCGCGGGGCGTCGATGCTCTATTCCTCGGGCACGACCGGACGGCCGAAAGGCATTCGGCATCCGCTCCAGCCGGTGTCGCCCCATGTCGCGCCGCCGCGCCATCGGCAGATGGTCGAGACCTACGGCTTTGGCGAGGGCATGGTGCTTCTCAATCCGGGGCCGCTTTACCATACCGGCCCGCTCAGGTTCATGATGCATGCGCAGCGCGCCGGCGGCACCGTCATCGTGTTCCGCAAGTTCGACGCCGAGGCCGTGCTCCGGGCGATCAGCCGCCATCAGGTCACCCATGGTCTGTTTGTTCCGACCATGTTCGTCCGCATGCTGGCCTTGCCCGACGCGGTGAAGACAGTGGCAGAGCTGGGCAGCCTGCGTGTGGTGATCCATATAGCCGCACCGATTTCCATCCCGACCAAGCGGCGGATGATCGATTGGTTCGGGCCGGTCCTCCACGAGATGTATGGCGGGACGGAATCGGTCGGAACCACCGTCATCACGTCGTCCGAATGGCTTGCACATCCGGGGTCAGTGGGTCGGCCATCGGCCGGGACGGAGCTGCACATCGTCGACGAGCAGGGCGAGGAATGCCCGGTTGGCGTGCCGGGACTGATCTACATGTCGAGCGGCAAGACCTTCGAATATCACGGCGAGGCCGTTAAGACCGCTGCCAGCCGTCATGCCATGGGGTGGTACACCCTTGGCGATGTCGGCTATGTCGATGACGATGGCTATCTCTATCTCACCGACCGGCAGTCGAACCTGATCATCTCCGGCGGGGTCAACATCTATCCGCGCGAGGTGGAGATGGTGCTGGCCGATCATCCGGCGGTGGCGGATGTCGCCGTGCTGGGCGTGCCCGATCCGGATTTCGGCGAGGCGGTCAGGGCGGTGGTCGTGTGCCGTTTACCGGCCGTCTCCGGCGACGACCTGGCACGTGAGTTGATGGCCTTCTGTCGCGCCCGGCTCAATCCCGTCAAATGCCCGCGCATGATCGACTTCGTGGCTGAGCTGCCGCGCAGCGAGGCGGGGAAGATCCTTCGCGCCGACTTGCGCCGCCGCTATTGGCCGGAGGGCGCCGGGCTGGTTGTCTGAGCGATGGCGCGGCTATATAGTAAACTTACATATCATATACAAATGTGCCGCTATCCTGGCGGTCCGTCTGACAGGAGTGTCATATGCATCTGGCGAAGGTGAGGGATCATCGCTTCGCGCCGGTCGAACATCGGTTCGATTTCCGGGACACGATCCTCTATGCCCTGGGCCTGGGCTTTGGCGCCGACCCGGTCGATCCGACGGAACTGCCCTTCGTCTACGAGGATGGGCTGAAGGCGGTTCCCTCGATCTGCGTCATCCTGGCCCACCCCGGCTTCTGGGCGAAACGGCCGGAATTCGGGATCGACTGGGTGCGCATTCTGCATGGTGAGCAGAGCTTCGAGATCCACAAGCCGATCCCCGTCGCGGGCGTCGTGCATGGCGACTACGAGATCGAGGCGGTCGAGGACAAGGGGGCGGGCAAGGGCGCCCTTCTCCACCAGGTCAAGCATCTGCGCGACGAAGCCGGTGATCTGGTCGCCACCGTGCGCAGCGCGCTGTTCCTGCGCGGCGATGGCGGATCGGGCAGCTTTGGCACGCCGCCCGATGCGCCGGCGCTCCTGCCCGGCGGCACGCCCGACGTCGTGGTCGACCTTTCGACCCTGCCGCAACAGGCGCTGATCTATCGGTTGAGCGGCGACTACAATCCCATCCATGCCGATCCGGCGCCGGCGCGCGCCGCCGGCTTCGACCGCCCGATCCTGCATGGGTTGTGCACCATGGGCATTGCCACGCGGGCGCTGCTGCGGGCGCGGGCCGGCAATGATCCCGCCCGTCTGACCTCGATGTTCGTCCGCTTCAGCAAGCCGGTCTTCCCCGGCGAGACCATCATCACCGAAATCTTCGACCAGGACGACGGCGGGGTGCGCTTCCGCTGCCGGTCGAAGGAACGCGACGTCGTCGTCCTGGATCGCGGCCGCGCCGTGATCACGGGCTGACGCGCCCCTCGCCTCCCTTCTTCCACCCCCTCGAAAGTCGCCACGGCGGCCTTCTTCCTATCAAGGACATCACAGAATGACCGACAACACGCTTCTCGCGGGCAAGGTCGTGCTCGTGACCGGTGCCGGCGGCGGCATCGGATCATACATCGCCAAACTCGCGGCCAGCCGCGGCGCCAAGGTGGTCGTGAACGATCTGGGCGGCTCCCCCAGCGGCGACGGCAACGATACCGGGCCGGCGCGTATCGTGGCGGGCGAGATCAATGCGGCCGGCGGCGAGGCCGTCGCCGACACCGGCAACATCGCCGACTGGGATGACGCGCAGGCCATGGTGCAGCGGGCGGTCGACAGCTTCGGCCGGATCGACGTGGTGGTGAACAATGCCGGCATTCTGCGCGACCGCATCTTCCACAAGATGACCAAGGACGACTGGGACATCGTCGCCCGGGTGGATCTCGACGGCTATTTCTATGTCTCGCGGGCCGCCGCATCCTTCTTCAAGGACCAGCAGAGCGGCTGTTATATCCACATGACCTCGACCAGCGGTCTGATCGGCAATATCGGCCAGGCGAATTATGGCGCCGCCAAGCTGGGCGTCGCCGGCCTGTCGAAGATCATTGCCCTCGACATGCGGCGCTTCAACGTGCGGTCCAACTGCATCGCGCCCTTTGCCTTCACCCGCATGGTGGGGACCATTCCGCAGAACGACGAACGCAATCGCAAGCGGCTGGAGGTGATTCGCCGGATGACCCCCGATAAGATCGCGCCGCTGGCCGTGGCGCTCATGTCGGATGCGTCGGCCGATATCAATGGCCAGATCCTCGGCGCGCGCAACAACGAGCTGATGCTGTTCAGCCAGCCGCGCCCGATCCGCACGGTTCAGATGGCCGAAGGCTGGACGCCCGAGACGACGATCGCCACGGCGCTGCCGGCGCTGCGGGGCAGCATGGTGTCTGTCGACACCTCGCCCGACGTGTTCCGCTGGGATCCGATCTGAGGAAAGGGGCCCGAGCCCACGAGCCCGATCACCGAAGCCCCGGGCTTGTCATCGTCGCTGGACGACGGCGTGCTCCGTATCACCTTCGATCGTCCGGGTGCCCGTAGCGCGATCTCCCGCGAGATGACGGTGCCGCTCACCCGGATCCTGACCGCCGCGCGCGTGGATGATCGGGTGCGCTGCATCGTCTTCGGCGGGACGGGTGGGGTGTTTTCGGCCGGCGGCGATGTGGCGGGCTTCCGCCGCGCGCTTGCCGAGCCGGTGGCCGAGCGGCAGGCCGGGTTCCGTGCCCGGCTGGATGACGCGGCGGCGATGGTGGAGGCGCTGCTCCAGGTCGACCGTCCGGTCGTGGCCGCCCTGCGCGGCCCTGTGGCCGGTGCGGGGCTGGCCTTCGTGCTGGCGGCCGATCTGGTCGTCGCCGACGAGACGGCGATGTTGATCTTCGCCCATCGCACCATCGGCCTGACCCCTGATGGCGGTGTGACCTGGCTGCTGCCGCGTGTGGTGGGCTGGCGGGTCGCCAGGCGCCTGACAGTGACCGCCGCGACGGTGGAGGCATCCGAGGCGCTGGCCCTTGGTCTCGTCGACCGGATCGTGCCGGGTGCCGCCTTCGATGTCGAGGTGACGGCCGCGGCAGCCGGCTTCGCCCGCGCGCCGCGTGGCGCCATCGCCCGCACCCTGGATGCCGCGATGGATGCGACGCTCGCCGTGCAGCTTGCCCGGGAACGCGAGGCGATCGTCGACAGCGTCGCGGTGGATGCGGCGGCCGGCGGCGCTCAATCGAGCCCGCCGGCCTCAGGGTCGATCAACCGGCGCAGATTGTCTTTCATCCGTGCCAGCACCGCCTCGGCGACGGCGATGTCGTCGGGGGAGATGCCCTTCAGGATGCTGATGTTGAGCTGTCGGCCGATCGAGGTCATGGCCTCAAGGATCTCATAGCCGCGTTCCGTGATGATCACGCGCTTGGCGCGGCGATCCCGGCCGTCGGGCAGGCGCTTCACGAAGCCGCCCGCTTCCAGCCGATCGATCAGGCCGCCGACGGTGACTTTGCCGACATCCAGGATCCGTGCAAGATCGGTCTGCAGCATGCCGTCCTGGCCATGCGAGAGACTGCGCGAGAGCTGGGCCATCACCCACCATTGCGAGCGGGTGATGCCGAGCGGCTTCATTTCCGCGTCGAACAGGGTCCGTCGCATCCGCGAGACGTCGTGGACATAGAAACCGATCCTGAATTCCTGCGGCCCCACCAGACCGGGGGGTGGCGGGGCGATGGTTTCGGACGGGGCCTGCGGCTGTGCCTGCTTACGCTTCATTCGTTGCTCCGGGAGGAAGACAAGGCCACGCCCCGCGCTGTGCCCATTGTCACCGGGGAGTGTCCGAGGCCATGCATATCGATCACAAGCTTACCACATCAGCGGTGATCGCCACATCCCGCCGGCGGGATGTGGCGATCACCGGACAACGAGGCATGACGTCAGAGCTGAAGCCCGCCATCCACCGCCAGGCTCTGCCCCGTGATATAGCCGGCCGCGTCCGAGAGCAGGAAGGCCGCCGCCGCCGCGACGTCGCGGGGCGTGCCCATGCGGCCCAGCGCGTGCCGGCCAGAAGACGGTCGTGCTTGGCGGGCGTGAACTGCTCCGCCACCACGCGGCGCCCCATGCCGCCGTCGATCCAGCCCGGGCCGACACAATTGGCCCGGATGCCGTTGCGGCCCTCTTCCTTGGCGATGCCCCGGAACAGCGTTTCGATCGCGGATTTCGGTGCCGCCGACAGGATGTCGGCCTTGGGCACGCGCGCGCCGGCGGCGGCCAGTTCGGCGGCAAGCGTTTCGGCGCCGTCGTGGTTGCGGCCATAGGTAAAGGCCACGTCGAAGCCGTCGGCCGCAAGGGCTGTGCAGACGGCACGGCCGATGCCGCCGGCGACGAGCACGGATTTCCGGTGTGAAGGCGTCATGGGGAGATCCTGTTGACGGAAAGGAAGGGCGTGTCCGGCAATGAGCGGGCGCGTCCGGCAATGGGTGGCGGGTTCAGGGGCGGCGGGATGCCAGCCGTGCCCGGACGGCGGCGATGCTCTCGCGGTATTCCGGACCCATGACCAGGCTGCTGACGGCCAGTCGCTCGACATTGCGGCCCTGCGCGCGATCGAGATCCGTGGCGAGTTCGATCGCGAGCTTGCCGGCGGCGACCGCCTCGGCGGGAAGGGTGGCGAGATGCCGGCAGAAGCGCATCGCCGCCTCGTCCAGCCGGTCGTCGTCATGGACGTCATGGACGAGGCCGGCGGCGAGCGCCTGATCGGCATCCATGCGCATGTTGGTGATCACCAGCCAGCGTGCCCAGTGCGGACCGACGATGCGGGTGAGGCGACTGATGCCGCCTGATCCCGGCAGGCCGCCGAGTGCAATCTCGGGCAGGCCATAGCGTGCGCTGCGGCCGGCGATCCGGAAGTCGCAGGCAAGCGACAATTCAAGCCCGCCGCCCAGGCAGGGGCCTCGATGGATCACGACGACCGGCTTTTCCACCGCCTCGATCATGTCGAACAGGGGATGCAGGCTGCCGCGGCCGCCCCGATACCAGCGCCGGAACGCGGCCGGGCCGGCGAAATCGGGATCTGGAAAGAGCGGGCTGTTGAGATCGGCCCCGGCGGAGAAGAAGCGGCCCTCGGATCTGATCGCCATGACCCGCGATGCCGGGTCGGCCGCGAAGGTCTCGACAGCACGGGACAGGCCGTCGGCGACCGCGAGATCGATGGCGTTGTGCTTTGCCGGGCGACGGATGGTGACGGTCATGACGCCATCGGACAGATCGGTTGCAATCGTGTCTTCGACCATGGAAATTCTCCGGTGGCGGCAAGGTCAGCGGGCGGTGACGCCGCCATCGACGGGCAGGGCCACGCCGGTCACGAAGGATGCCGCGTCCGAGGCGAGCCACAGGGCGGCCTCGGCGATTTCCTCAGGCCGCCCCAGCCGGCCCATGGGAATGGAGGCGAGCAGCCGGGCGCCGATCTCCCGGCCGTGCTCACCATCGATCAGCGCGCGGAGCATGGGCGATGAGACCGGTCCCGGGCAGATGGCGTTCACGCGGATGCCGTCGGGCGCATAGCGGATGGCGAGGGATTTCGCGAGGCCGACCAGGGCGGATCTGGTGGCCGAATAAAGCGGGTTCTGGATCGATCCCACCAGACCCGCGACCGAGGAGGTGAGCAGAATGGCGCCGCCGCCGGCCGCCCGTATCCGCGGCAGCGCCTCGCCGCAGGTCAGGACCGTGGCGGTCAGATTGATGGCCATCATCGTGTCATAACTGGCAAGATCGAGGGATTCGAGGGCGGGACCGTTGATGCCGGCGTGATTCCACAGCACGTTCAGCCCGCCGAGCGATCCGGCGGCCTCGGCCACCAGGCCACGAACCCCCGCCGGATCGGACAGATCGCGCTGGATGGCCACGGCGTGGCCGCCCTGATCGCGTATCTCGCGGCTGAGGGCCTCGACGCCGGGGCCGTCGATATCGACCAGGGCGAGCCGGGCGCCTTCGCGGGCGAAGACCAGCGCGCCGGCGCGGCCCATCGCCGACGCTGCGCCGGTAATCAGCACCTGTCGTCCCTGCATATGCCTCCGCCCCTGTGTGTGCATCCGGCGTCCTCCCGGGTGCTTGCTACTATAGATTATAGTAAGCTTGCATATCTAAAATACGATAACAATAGACGGACGAAACAACCACCATCCAAGGGGGGACCTTCATGCGTGTGAGTGGCCCACCGATCGATCGGGCAGCGGTGGCGTGGATCGCCGATCTGCCGGCGCGCTTCGCCGCCGAGACGCCGGACAAGCCGGCCATCGTCTTCGATGGCCGCGAGACCAGCTTTCGCGCGCTTGAAGACGGCAGCCGGCGGCTGGCCGCCCGATGGCAGGTGGAGGGGTTGGAGGCGGGGGCCGTCATCGCTTGTTTCGGCCGGAACAGCGACCTGTTCTATCAGGCCCTGTTCGCCTGCGCGCGTGGCGGTTATGTGCTGGCGAGCCTCAACTGGCGCTATGCGGTGGCCGAGCTTGCCTATGTGCTCAACGACGCGCGGCCCGCGCTTCTGATCGATGATCCGGATTTCGCTGATCTGGTGGCGGAGGCGCTCGACGGCGAGGCATCGCGGCCGGCCCTGCTGCCGACCACGGCTGAGGCCGGGCCAAGGCTGGCGGCGGCGCTGCATGGTCCGGCGGGACAGGCGCCCCGGCGCCATGACGATCATCTATACCAGTGGCACGACCGGGCGCCCCAAGGGGGTTCTGTTCAAGCATGGCGCGGTCAGCGCCTTTCAGTCGGCCTATGACGCCTCGCCGCAATGGGATGACTGGCGGCGCGACGATACAGGCCTGTCGGCCATGCCCAATTTCCACATGGCCGGCATCGGCTTCATGATGATGGGCCTCGCGGTCGGCGCCACGATGATCCACACGGCCGATCCGTCGCCGGCCAGCCTGATCGCCCTGTGCAACCGCCACGCCGTGACACGGATCTTCATGGTGCCGACCGTGATCCGGATGGTGCTCGACGACATTCGTCGGACCGGCGCGCCGGCCCCAAGGCTTGCCGGGCTCTATTACGGTGCCTCGCCCGTCGGCTCCACCCTGCTGAACGAGGGGATCGCCGCCTTCGGCTGCGGCTTCACCCAGTTCTACGGCATGACCGAGGCCTGCTCGACCCATGTTCTGGGCCCGGCCGAACACGATCCCGCGCGGCCGCATCTGATGCGCTCGGTCGGTCGTCCGCTCGCCGGTGTCGCCTGCGAGATCCGGCGGCCGGATGGCGCCGTCTGCCCGCCGGGCGAGCATGGTGAGATCTGGATCCGCAGCGACATGCTGATGGCCGGCTATGCCAACCGGCCCGAGGACACGGCCGAGGCGATCGTGGATGGCTGGTTCCGGACCGGCGATGGTGGCTATGTCGACGCGGAGGGCTATCTGTATCTGACCGACCGGCTGAAGGACATGATCATCACCGGCGGCGAGAACGTCTATCCGATCGAGGTGGAGGACGTGATCATCGATCATCCAGCGGTCGCGGCGGTTGCCGTCGTCGGTGTGCCGGATCCGGTCTGGGGGGAGCGGGTGACGGCGGTGGTGGAGGCCGCCGGCGACGGGGCCGGCCCGGATCTCGACCAGCTTCGAGACTTCGCCCGGCACCGGCTGGCGGGCTATAAATGTCCACGCGCCCTGGTGGTGGTCGACGCGCTGCCCCGCACGGCATCGGGCAAGATCCAGCGGGCGGCGGTCCGCGATATGCTGAAGGCCCCGCGCGACGCGCCGTGAGGATATCGGCCACGCCGACACCGGCATCAGATGCCGCCGCCCCATCTCCGCCGGCATGGCGAGGATGGGGCGGTGGGGCCCTCGGCCGGATAAGGGGGTGCCGGACGAGGCGCCAGCCGGGCCGGAACCGTCGGGGGATGTCAGAGGACGGTTTTGGCGATGATGTTGCGCTGAATTTCGTTGGTGCCGCCGAAGATGGACCAGCAACGGCCATAGAGATAGTGATGCGCCATGGCCGATGCCTCATGCGCGGCGGTCTGCGGCAGGTTGGGCGCGTCGTGCACGAGCGCCGGATCGTGCACGGCCCCATACGGACCCGACAGGTCGAGGGCGACCTCGGTCATGGCCTGGAGAACCTCCGTGCCACGGATCTTCAGCATCGAGCCGTCGGCGCCGACCGGCCGGCTATCAGCCCAGGCCGCGACCAGCCATGCCTCAAGCGCGACCAGGGTTCGCAGGCGGACAGAGAGGCCGGCGACACGGTCGGCGAGCCGTGCCCGCAGGCCGGCCGGAACCGCCGGGTCGGCCTGGACGGCCGCGTTCATGGCGCGGATGTGCCGCATCAGCCGCAGTTTGGGCCCGGTATCCGCGATCGACATGCGCTCGTGGCCAAGAAGGAACTTGGCGATCGCCCAGCCCCGGCCCTCTTCCCCGACCAGATTGTCCGCCGGCACGATCACGTCGTCGAAGAACACCTGATTGGTGTGGTGCTGGCCATCGATGGTGATGATCGGGCGGATCGTGATGCCGGGCGTGGTCATGTCGATCAGCAGAAAGCTGATCCCGTCCTGCCGTCGGCCACCGTCGGATGTCCGCACCAGACAGTGCATCCAGTCCGCCCAATGGGCCTCGGTCGTCCACATCTTGGTGCCATTGATCCGATAGACATCGCCCTCGCGCACGGCACGCGTTCTGAGTGCCGCCAGATCCGATCCGGCGCCGGGCTCGGAATAGCCCTGGCACCACCAGACGTCGGAGGTGACGATGCCCGGAATGTGCCGCGCCTTCTGGGCGGGCGACCCGAAGACCTGGATCACCGGCCCGACCATGTTGACGCCATAGGGAATGATCATCGGGGCGCCGGCCAGCGCGCTTTCCTGCAGGAAGGCAAGCTGGCGGGCCGGCTCCCAGCCGGCGCCGCCCCAGGCCTCGGGCCACGCGCCGGTCAGCCATCCCCGGTCATTCAGGATCTTCTGCCAGCGGACATGATCGGATTTGCCCGGCGCGCGGCCCCGGGCGACCGTGGCCGCGATATCGTCCGGCAATGCATTGTGAACAAAGGCGCGGACCTCGGCACGGAAGGCCGGGATGTTGTCGGCTGTCATGTCCGGGCCTCCAGTTCGAGCAGCCGCGCGGCGCGGGCATCATGGGTACCGGCCTGACCACGGATGGCGGCGACACGGCGGAGATAGTGGCTGACGACGAGTTCGTCGCTCACCCCCATGCCGCCATGCAGTTGAACGGCCTCATGCGCGCAGTGCCGGGCGGCGGTGTCGGTGGCGAGGCTGGCCGCGAGGATCGTCTGCTCCCGATCAGGCTTCGGAGGCAGGTCGAGCGCGGTGATTGCGGCGGCAGCCATGGCCGCCGCCTCGGTGGCGGCGATTTCCATGTCGGCGGCCCGATGTTGAAGGGCCTGGAAGGTGGCAAGCGGCCGCCCGAACTGTTCCCGGATCCCCAGATAGGCGATGGTCGCGTCGGTGGCGGCCCGGGCCAGTGCCGCCGCCTCGACGGCCAGCCCCGCCAGGGTCCAGTCGAGGGCGTCGTGGATGGCGGCATCGGCGGCGGCGCCTTGAAGCAGGGCCGCCGATGCGGGCAGGGCCGTGTCGATGAACACGAGATCGGCCGCGCCGGCGCCGTCGATCAGCCGCAGCGCTGTCCGCTCGATCCCCGGCGCGGTCAACGGGCAGAGCAGGATAACCGTGCCGGCCAGGGCATCCCGGCCGGTGACGAGGACATGGCTTGCCACATCCCCATGGCGGACGGCCGGTTTGCGGCCGGTCAGCCGCCAGCCCGTGGCCGTGGCCGTGGCGGCCAGTCGCGGCGGCTGCCAGGGATCGAAGCCCTCGGTATGGGCAAGAGCCGGGATCATCGCTCCGTCGAGCATCGCCTCGATCGCGCCGGCCGCGCCCGCGGCCGCGAGGATGCGGCCGCAGGAGACGGCGGCGGTGAGCAGCGGTTCGACCGGCAGAAATCGTGCCAGCGCCATCTGCATGGCGGCGATGTCGGCCGGGCCGCCGCCGCAACCGCCCTGGGCCTCGCCAAAGGCCATGGCGGGCGCTCCCGCCTCCAGCAGCGCCGGCCACGCCGTCAGGCGGCTGGGGGTGTCGGCCGACACCCCGGCTCGTCTGGTCACCACGTCGCCCGCCGCCGCCATCACGCGTTCCAGCGTGGCGATCATCAGGCGATGGTCTTCCGTCTGGTTCGGCAGAAACATCCGGGCACCCATGAGAGGATGGAGAGGGTCACGATCCGTGGTCGGGCTCGGCGCGGAGCTGGTCGCGCAGCACGCGGCGCAGCAGTTTTCCAACGTCGGAACGCGGCAGACGATCGACGACGCGGATCTCGCGTGGCTGCTTGGTCCGGCCAAGCCTGGTCCGGCAGAAGCCCGCGACCGCGTCGACGAAGGCTGCCTCGTCGACCACCTCCTGCGATGGCACGATGAAGGCGATCGGTGTCTCGCCGTAATCGGCATGAGGCTTGGCCGCCACCGCGCATTCCGCGACCAGGGGCAGTTCCTCGATCGCGTATTCGATTTCCTGCGGGTAGATGTTCACCCCGCCCGACAGGATCAGGTCGCCCTGGCGATCGGCGAGGAACAGATAGCCGTCATCATCGATCCGACCGATCTCGCCCAGCGTCTGGAAGCCCTGGCGGCTGGTCTGGCCCGCGGTCTTCGCCGGATCCTTGTAATACTGGAAGGCGCTGATCCCGCTGAAGAACACCCGGCCGGTCCGGCCCGGCGGCAGTTCCTGATCGTCATCGTCGAGGATGTGGAGCACGCCCTTCACCGCGCGCCCGACCGATCCGGGCTTGCGCTGCCATTCGGCGCTGTCGAGGCAGGTCAGGCCGACACTTTCGGTGCCGGAATAGTATTCGGTGAGGATCGGCCCCCACCAGTCGATCATCGCGCGCTTGAGTTCGGGCGAGCAGGGTGCGGCGGCATGGATCGCGGTGCGATGCCAGGGGGCGTGAAAGGCCACCCGACGCTCGGCGGGAAGATCCAGCAGGCGCCGGAACATGGTCGGCACCCATTGCGACATGGTGATGCCGCGCGTTTCGATCAGGTGGAGCGCGTGTTCCGCATCGAATTTACGCATGATGACGGCGGTGCCACCAGCCGCGATCACGGCCAGCGACCAGCGGAGCGGGGCGGCATGATGGAGCGGCGCGGGCGAGAGATAACGCAGATCGGATGACAGGCCGAAGATCTGGATCAGGTCCCGCGCGAAAACCGGCGGCCCGTCGCCGGCATCCTCATGCGTCCACAGCGGCCGCCAGATTCCCTTTGGGGCGCCGGTCGTGCCCGAAGAATACATCATCAGCGCGCCCGGGGTTTCGTCCGGCACCGGCGTCGTCCGCATCGCGGCCAGGGCCGGCCCGAGGGGGTCGAAGCCCGGGATGTCCCCGATGGCATAGTGTTGCCGGTCGTGGGAGGGTTGCCGGCCCTGGTCGGGCATCGTCGCCAGCGGCGCCGTGGTGTCGGCATAACGGGCATCCGCCAGAACCATGCGCGCATCGCAATTGTCGACGACATAGGCGATTTCCCGGGCCGAGAAGGTATTGGCGACCGGGGTGTGGTAGAGCCCGCAGCGGTATGCCGCCCAGGCGATGGCGATGGGATCGGCGGTGTTGCCCAGAATGGTGGCGATGTGATCGCCCCGGGCCAGGCCGTGATGGCGGAAGAGCCGGGCATATCGGTTTGTGAGCGCTTCGAGGTCTCCATAGGAGACCCGCCCCTCGTCGAACTCGACGGCCGGCCGATCCGGGTCGCGATGCGCCCAGTCCCTCAATCCGTACTGCATCTCATGCTGCCCTTTTTGCACGGTTCCATCCCGATACGGTCTCTGTGCCGCTGATCGATTTATAACATACAGTATGCAAGGTTACTAGTGAGCCGGCGGCGAGACAAACGCCTTGCGCCCCGTCACGCACATGATAGTCTGTAATATGATATGCTAGCATACTAAATGCCATGGTCGGACGCCTGCGTCGCCATCCGGCACGCATTGCCTGACGATCGATGACAAGATGCGCAACCAAGGGAGGGGCCGTCGAAGAACGGCTCAGCGGGCGTCTGTCAAACCGACCGGCCAGGCCCACACCGAAAAATGCACCCAGGGAGGACTATCCTCATGACCCGTTCCTTTGACGTCAGGGCCATTCTGACGGCAGGCGTCGCGGCGATGACCGTCACGATGGTGGCAGGCATCGCGCCGGTCGCCGCGCAAACCACGCTCAGATATGCAGATTACAGCCCGAACCGCGGTATCCGCGCCGAGATGGTCGAGGATTTCCTGACGCAGATCGAAACGGAATCGGACGGTCGCATCAAGATCGAGCGCTATTGGGCACAAGCCCTGCTTTCCGGAACCAAGATTCTGGAAGGTGTGCGCAACGGCGTGGCCTCGATCGGAACCGTGACCGCCGATTACACGCCGAACGACCTGTTCGCCTATCGTGTCGGCGATCTGCCGGTGCGCAATCCACATGAGGTGGCGGGGGCGCTCGCCCTCTACGATCTCGCGACGACCAATCCGGTTCTGCAGGCGGAATTCGACCGTCTCGGGGTCGTCTATATCGCGAATTACAGCGTCGGCCCCATCCAGATGGTGTGCAACAAGGCAGAGCTTACGTCGGTCGATGATTTCGCCGGCAAGAAGACGCGCGCCGTTGGAACATGGAGCCAGATCTATGCCGCCCTCGGCGCGATCCAGGCGCAGGTGACGTTGTCGGAGACTTATCAGGCGCTCGGCTCCGGAATGATCGACTGCTCGCAGGCCTATGGCTACACGACCGAGTCGTACAAGCTCTACGAGGTCGCCACCAGCTTCACGGTGATCGATGGCGGGACGATTCAGGCCAATGGCATGGTCTTCAACAAGCGTGAGTTCCAGGCCCTCGACCCGCGTGATCAGGAGATGATCCGCCGGCTCGGGCGCGAACTGACGGAGGAGGTCGCGGCGGCGACCCGCGCGCGCAACCAGGATGTCATCGCCCGGCTTGAGACCGGAATCGACGGCCATGTCCTCGCTGTTCATCGCTTCGACGAAGCGGATCTGGCCAGGATCGACGAGGTCAGCCAGCCCTTCTTCGACGCGTTCGTGAAGGATGCCGCCGCGCGCGACATCGATGGCGCTGCCCTGCTCGCGGACTATCGCGCGGCGCTCGCGGCCCATCTCGAAACTGTCCGGCCCTAGGACCGGTCCCGATCAGGTGACATCATCTGATCGGGCAAACATCGTCTCTGGATCAATATCGTCGTGCGATGTCCGCGAGCCGGGGCGAGCGGACGTCACGCCAGTCGGTGGCGCACATCCGACCGTGGCCCGGAAAGACCCTTTTCCCATGCTCCAGACTGTCATCACCGCCGGGCACCGTGTGCTCGGCGGTCTCGAACGTTGTCTGCTCGTCGTCGCGTCGACGGCTCTCGTCATGATCGCGGCGCTGATCCTGATCGAGATCGTCGGGCGTTGGCTGCCGATCCTCCGGATTCCGGACAATGTCATCATCGTCCCCCAGCTCATGGTCGTGTCGATCGCCTGCGGCCTTGGCTGGGTCACCGGTCGCAACGGCCATATCGCGATCGACCTTCTCTACCGGCACATGGCGCCGCGATGGCAGCGCGTCTGTCACTGCCTTGCCCTGGCGGCCGGGCTGGTCATGGCGGTGCCGCTGGTGATCTGGGTCACTGAGGACGTTGCCACGCTCTATGCCTCGAACAGCTTCTATTTCGGCGAGCTCAAGCTGCCGGAATGGCCGGTGCGGACCGCGTTCCTGCTCGGGCTTCTGGCGCTTGCGGCCCGGTTGTGCCTGCAACTCGCCGGCCTGCTCGCCGGAGCGGACGATCCCGTGCCGGGCGATGCCGGACACGAGGGGTGATCGCTCATGGATCCGTACCTCCTCGGTCTCGTCGGCCTCGGTATCTCGCTGGTGCTCATCGCTCTCAGGGTGCCGATCGCCTTCGCGCTGGGCGCCGTCGCCCTGGTCTGCATCTTCCTGTTCTTCGCCCTGGCGGGTGGCGGCGCGCCGCGCTTCGCGATGGCGGTCACGCCGGCGATGACGCTGGCCTCGGGAACGCTGTTCCAACTCTTCCACAGTTATGAGCTGACGGCGATTCCGATGTTCGTGGCGCTTGGTCATGTCTGCTTTCGCGCGGGGATCACCAGCGATATCTATTTCGCCGCCCGGGTCTGGCTTGCCCGGGTTCCGGGCGGTCTCGCGATGGCGTCGGTTCTGGGATGCGGCGGTTTCGCCGCGATCTCGGGGTCCAGCCTCGCCTGCGCCGCCACGATGGGGCGGGTCGCGGTTCCCGAAATGCTCCGCTATGGCTATGACCAGCGGCTCGCCACGGGCTCGGTCGCGGCGGCGGGCACACTGGGATCGCTGATCCCGCCGGGTATCCTGTTCATCCTCTATGGCCTCTTCGCCGAGCAGTCGGTCGCCAGGCTGTTCATGGCGGGGGTCGTGCCGGGCATCATCTCGCTGGTCGGCTATTGGGTGGTGATCGGCATCTGGACCAGGCTCCGGCCCGGTCATGCGCCGGCGGCGACCGAGCGGTTCGATCTGTCGGCGCTTGGCCGGGCCATGCTGCACGCCTGGCCGGCCGTCACCATTTTCGTGATCATCATCGGCGGCATCTATGGCGGCGTCTTCACCGCCACCGAGGCGGCCGCCGTCAGCTTCGTGACCGGAACCGTGATCGCCTTCGCCACCCGCCGCATCACCATGGCCGGTTTCGTCGCGGCGCTCGCCGAGACCGCCAGCCAGACGGCGGCGATCTTTCTGATCGCCGGGGCGGCGAAGATCTTCGTGTCCTTCGTGTCCCTGACCGGCATTGCCCATGTGATGGTCGATCTGGTTCAGGTCGCGGATCCCGGGCCGGTCCTGCTGCTGCTGGGGGTGGCCGCGGTCTATCTGGTGCTCGGCATGTTCCTGGATCCGCTGGGTATCCTGCTGCTGACCCTGCCCTTCGTCCTGCCGCTGATCGAGCAGAACGGCTTCGATCTGATCTGGTTCGGCGTGATCCTGGTCAAGCTGCTGGAGATGGGGCTGATCACGCCACCGGTGGGCCTGAACGTCTTCGTGCTTGCCAGCGTCACGCAACCCAAGATCGCGATCGACAAGGTCTTTGCCGGTGTGATGCCGTTCTTCCTGATGGACATCGTCGTGCTGGGGTTGCTGCTTGCCTTCCCGGTGCTGTCGCTCTGGCTGGGTCAGGCGCTCTGACACCGGCCGGCGGTCGACGGTGCCGTAACGCGACGTGCCGACAAAAAAGACGCCCCGCAGGTTCGTCCTGCGGGGCGTTCATCCGCGTGCCATTCCGGGGGAGGCGCCGGGTGGCCATGGCGGAAAGTCGATGTCTCAGGAGAGCTGGATCAGCACCTTGCCGCGATTGTGCCCGCCATAGAGCAGGGTCAACGCTCCGGGGGCGGCCTCAATGCCGGGCAGGATGTCATAGTCGATGACCAGCCGACCCTCGCTGTGCCATGCGGCGAGCCGGTCGGCGGTGGCCTCGTAAAGCCGGGGATGATCGAAGATCACGAACCCGCTCCAGGTGAGCCGGCGGGTCAGAACCTCGCGTTCATTGCGCGGGCCCGTGGGCGCCGGGGTCCAGGCCGGCCCAGCCTGTCGAATACCAGAAGCGCCGTGAGGCCATTGATACCCAGAAGGCCCGCCATGTGTTCGAGCGCGACGCCATGGCGCGCCTGGCACACCACGTCGGCGGTGGTGGCGACGGCATAATCCTGCCAGCCGAACCAGCCATAAAGATAGCGGCCCTCGGGCATCGCGGGATCGCGTGAGGCGATCACCACGCCCACGGCCAGGGCGCGCATCGTCTGGCCGGGCATCGCGGGGGCGGCATAGTTCGTGCCGTCAGAGGCCTAGCCGCGCTGGGCCGGGTCGACCGAGAGATAGATGTTGCGCACCAGGAAGCTGCCAGCGCCGGGGGTCGGGACCGGCACCGTGTCCAGGTGGAAATCGGAGGCGCGCGGGATACCCGCCAACCGCCGGGTCAGGATGACCCGGCGGTTGGCGGTGGGCAGGCTCCAGGGCGGAATCCGGTCCGGGGCAGCGTCGGGCGGCCCGTCCGTCACATCCGTCACGACCGGTCCTCCCGCGTGAACAGGTCGCGTCCGATGATCTGCTTCATCACCTCGGCGGCGCCGCCGGCGATCCGGGTGATGCGCGCATCGACATAGGCGCGGGCGATCGGATATTCCTCCATATAGCCATAGCCGCCAAAAAACTGGAGGCACTGGTCGACGGTCTTGCAGTGCAGATCGGTCGCCAGCAGCTTCACCTTGGCGGCATCGACCGGGTTCAGATCGCCGGCGACGAAGCGGGCGATGCACCAGTCGACGAAAACCCGGACGCCGGTCACCTCGGCGTCGAGCGCCGCCAGCACGAACTGCGTGTTCTGGAAGTCGGCGATGGTGCCGCCGAAGGCCTTCCGTTCCCGCGTGTAGTCAACCGTCCAGCGGATCGCGCGCTCGGCGACGACGATGCTGCGGATCGCCTGGGTCAGGCGTTCCTGGGCGAGCTTGGTCATCATCATCGCGAAGCCGCGGTTCTCGTCGCCGAGCCGGTTGGCGACCGGCACCCGCACATCGGCATAGAACAGTTCCGAGGTGTCCTGTGCCTTCAGGCCGATCTTGTCGAGATTGCGGCCGCGCTGGAAACCGGCTGTGTCGGTCGGCACCACGATCAGGCTGACGCCTTTCGCCCCGGCCTCGGGATCGGTCCTGCAGGCGGTCACGACCAGATCGGCGTTCTGGCCGTTGGATATGTACACCTTCTGGCCGTCGAGCACATAATGGTCGCCGTCGCGCCGCGCCCTGAGGCGGATGTTCTTGGCATCGCTGCCCGCGCCGGGTTCCGTTATGCCGATGGCGCCGATCGCCTCGCCCCGCGCCATGCGGGGCAGCCAGTGGCGTTTCACCTCCTCGCTGCCCCAGGTGAGGATATAGGGCGCCACCATTTCGGAATGGACCATGAAGCCCGGGCCGGACAGGCCGGCGCGGGCCAGTTCCTCGATGACAACGACGTTATAGAGCCAGTCGGCGCCGGCGCCGCCATAGGCCTCGGGAAGGTTGCAGCAGAGCATGCCCATCTCGCCGGCGCGCCGCCAGACCGCGCGCGGGACGATCTTGGCGGCTTCCCATGCGGCATGATGCGGCACGAGTTCCGTTTCGACGAACCGCCGCACCGAGGCCCGGAACTGGTCATGATCCGGAGAGAACAGGTTTCGCGCGGCGGTCATGCGTGGAGCCCCAGGATCGAGATGGCGGCGATCCCCTGATAGGGCACACCGCCAAGATTGTGGGACAGTCCGAATACCGGGGCGGACAATTGCCGGGGGCCGGCGCGGCCGAGGAGCTGATTGTAGTTCTCGTAAGCCATGCGCAGACCCGAGGCGCCGATCGGATGGCCGAAGCATTTCAGCCCGCCATCCACCTGGCAGGGCACGCCGCCGCCCTCGCGGTCGTAGAAACCGTCGAGCACGTCGTGGACCGCGCGGCCGTCCTCGGAGATGAAAAGATCCTCCATCGTCACCAACTCAGTGATCGAGAAGCAGTCATGCACTTCCATCAGGCCGATCTGCCGGCGCGGATCGGTGATGCCGGCCTCCTCATAGGCCCGGCGGGCGGCGACGCGCGTGTTGCGGACATGGCTGCCGTCCCAGCCGCTGGTCGCCGTCTCGACACCCGAGCTGATCGCGAGCTGGATCGCCTTGATGGTGACCATGTCGCGGCGGCCGAGCGCGCGCGCGATCTCGGGCGTGGTGACGATCGCCGCGGCGGCCCCGTCGCTGACACCGCAGCAATCGAACAGACCCAGGGGCTCGGCGATCATGGGTGCCTGAAGGATGGCCTCCATCGTCACGGCCTTGCGCAGATGCGCCTTGGGGCTGAGCACGCCGTTCTGATGGCTCTTCCACGACACATGGGCGATGCCGCGCTTCAGATCCTCTTTCGAGATGCCGTGGCGCGCGCGATAGCCGGCGGCGAGCTGGGCGAAGCCGGCCGGGGCCGATCCCATCGGCAGCCAGAGGTCGTTGAAGGTGCCCTTGTACGGCGGCGGCAGGCCGCCATAGCCGGTATCCTTGAGCTTTTCAGCGCCGACGGCGAGCGCGATGTCGACGGCGCCCGAGGCGACCGCATAGGCGGCCCCCCGCAGCGCCTCGGTGCCGGTCGCGCACATGTTCTCCACGCGTGAGACCGGGATGCCGTCCAGGCGCAGTGCCATGGAGGCCGGAATGGCGGAATTGCCGACGTTCACCTGATCGATGCACGAGCCGAACCACGCCGCCTCGATGCGGTCCTTCTCGATACCCGCATCGGCGAGGGCCTCGTCGAACGCCTCGGCGAGAAGGCCGTCGGTGCCGACGTCCCATCGCTCGCCGAACTGCGAACAGCCCATCCCGATGATGGCGACCTTGTCCTTGATGCCGGTGGCCATGTCTTCCCCTTTCGAAACCTGTCCGGTGATCTCAAGCTGGAAGGGCGACCGGCGTCGCCTTCCAGAAATAGCGCCGGAATCCCCGGGCGGTGTCGGTCTGCTTGATCCGGCAGACCATGCGCAGCGGCATGCCCACCTCCAGCGCGCCCACGGGCACGTCCGCGATCTCCATCATCAGCCGCGCCCCGTTGTTGAACTGGACGAAGCCCACATGGAGCGGCGGCGCCGGATGGTAGGATAGCCAGTCGGCGGTGAAGGTCATGAGGTCCGCGGGCACGTCGGCAAGCGACATCTGGCCGAAATCCTGGGCAGGGGTGCCGCAGCCGGGTGTCACGCAATAGGCGAGCTGCGGGAACTGCACGGCCCCGCAGGCCGGGCAGCGGCCGGCCTTGAAGGCCGCGAGCTGGTGGGATGCGCGATAGGCCTCGGTCAGCGCCGGCTTGTCGTTCTTCTCGCCGCGCATGCCCCAGTCCAGGCGGATCTCGCCATGGAATGACAGCATGCGCAGATAGTCGTCGGTTGCCAGCCGGTCCGCCAGAACGGCGCTGACGCCACGGGCGCCGGCCATCGCAGGCGTGCGGCCGCTCGCTTCCAGAACCAGGGCATCGGCGCCCTGACCAAAGCCTGCCAGCAGGATCCGGTCTCCTGCCGACGCCACCTCAAGCACCGCGCCCAGCATCAGCAGCGCGTGGGCGGTGCCGGCATGGCCGCAATCCTCGTCGAGCGGATCGGCGATATCTCCCTTGAACCCGAGCGTCCGCGCGACCGATGCCGCCGCGCCACGGATTGTCGATGGCATAACGAAATACCGGATGTCCCCGATGGTGAGCCCCGCCGAGGCGAGGGCGGCGGTGACGGCCCGCGGCACGATCGTTCCCAGACCCTCATCGCGGACCCAGCGTTCCTCCCAGGCATAGTCATATGGCTGGTCCGAGGGGCGGAAGTGATCGGCGAAGGTGGCATTGACGCTCGCCGCTCCCAGAAGGCGGGCGATCACGTCGTCGCGGCCGAAGACCACCGAGGCGGCGCCGGCGCCGCAGACCCGTTCCAGCGGGCTTGCCGGCTGCGTGCGGGGACGGTCGGCGGCGACGATCATCGCGCCGTCCTGTTCCCTGGTGAACGCGTCGATCAGCGCGGTGGTGGCCGCCCGTTGAGAGCCGGTGCGGTCGTCGACGCGGATCGACGGCGCCAGATCCAGCGCCGCGGCGACCAGCCCGGCATTCGAGAAATCCGCATAGGGCAGGGTGGTGGAGGCGAGGGTCAGCGATGAGACCGCCTTGTGGCGGTCGGCGGTGCCGAGCGCATCCCTGGCGGCCTCGACGGCCATGGTGACGCTGTCCTCGTCCCAGTTGCAGAATGCCCGGTATCCTTTTCCCCTGGGGGCCCCACCGGTCATCCACCGGTGAGCCGTGGCGATCGCCTGCCGCGACAGCCTGAGGCGTGGGACATAGGCCCCGAACGCGGTGATGCCGAAGGTCATCTTTCCTCCCGGGATATGTGCGGGCGTGATGCCCGTCGTGCCGGCCGGCCGTTCCGGTCCGTTCAAAGTAAGTACACTAGCGAACTATTAGCTAGCATTTTTATAGGAGGGCTGCCACCATAAATCACGAACGAGCCGGGTGGGCGGCGACCGCTCCCCGGCCAGGGCGGCTGCATGAACGAAAGGAAACACGGGGTGAACCCGGACCGGAACACGGCTGTGAGTGGACCGCTCAGCGGTCTGCGTGTGGTGGAATTCGCCGGCATCGGCCCGGCGCCGTTTGCGGCGATGTTGCTCGCCGATATGGGGGCCGATGTCGTGAGGATCGGCCGGCCCGGAGAGCAGGCGCGGCCTCATGACCTGATGTCACGGGGCAAGGGACTGGTGGTGCTCGACCTCAAGGATACGGCCGACTGCGCGCGGGCCCGGGCGGTGGCGTTGAGAGCCGACGTGCTGATCGAGGGGCTTCGGCCGGGCGTGATGGAGCGGTTGGGGCTTGGCCCCGGCGATCTGTGCGCGATGGCGCCCGGACTGGTCTATGGCCGGATGACCGGCTGGGGCCAGGACGGGCCGCTTGCCATGGCGGCGGGCCATGACATCAACTACATCGCCCTGACCGGCATGCTCGATGCGCTGGGGGCCGAGGGGCGCAAGCCCGCGGTGCCGCTGAACCTGATCGGCGATCTGGGTGGAGGGGCCATGTTCCTGGTGACCGGCATCCTGGCGGCGCTGTTCGATCGCGCCCGAACCGGGCGTGGCCAGGTGGTGGATGCCGCGATCGTCGACGGCGTCAATCTGTTCGCGGGCCTGTTCCACATGCTCCGCGCAGAGGGACGCTGGCCCGGGCGGCCGGGCACCAACCTGCTCGATGGTGGCGCGCCGTTCTACGATACCTATCGGTGCGCCGACGGGCGCTATGTCGCGATCGGCCCGCTTGAACCCCAGTTCCATGCCGAGTTGCTGCGGCGGCTCGGGATCGATGATGTCCGCTTCGCTCATCGGAACGATCCGGCATGGTGGCCTGAACTGCGGGCGGAGTTCGCCCGCGTGTTCGCCACCCGTGACCGGGACGCGTGGTGCGCGACGCTTGAGGGCAGCGATGCCTGTTTCGCGCCGGTGCTGGAACTCGACGAGGCCCCGGACCATCCGCACAACAAGGCGCGGGCGGCGTTCTATCAGAACGACGGCGCGCTGTATCCCGCCCCGGCGCCACGGTTCCCGGCCTCTCCGGCGGCTCGTCCGTCAGTGGGCCGGCCGATCGATCTGGATGACCTCATGGGCCGCTGGCCGGCGCCGGCCAGCGATTGAGACGGCCGGAGATTGAGGCGGCCGGACTATCTGCGAAAACTTCGGGAGGATATCAATGGACATGGCCCTGACAGAAGAACAGGCCGCGATCGATGCCGCCGTGCGCAAGATCTGTGGCAGTTTCAGCGACGAATACTGGACAGCTTGCGAAACCGATCTCCGCTTCCCTGAGGAATATTATCGGGCGATGGCCGGGGCGGGATTCCTTGGCATCACCATGCCTGAAGAGCTGGGCGGCGCCGGGCTTGGGGTGACCGAGGCGGCGATCATGATGCAGGCGGCATCGTCGAGCGGCGGCGGATATTCGGCGGCCTCCGCCATCCACATCAACCTGTTCGGACCTCATGCCATCGTCGTCCACGGCACGCCCGAGCAGAAGCAGCGCTTTCTGACGCCGCTGATCCGGGGCGAGGAAAAGGCCTGTTTCGGCGTCACCGAACCGGATGCCGGCCTCGACACGACCAGCATCACGACCTTCGCGAAACGGGCCCCCGGTGGCTATCGCATCACCGGCCGCAAGATCTGGACCTCGACCGCGCAGGTCGCCTCGAAGATCCTGATCCTGGCCCGCACCACGCCCAAGGACGCGTGCCGCCGGCCAACCGACGGGCTGTCGCTGTTCTTCACCGATCTTGACCGCTCCCGGATCGAGGTCCGGCGCATCCACAAGCTGGGACGGAACGCGGTCGATTCGAACGCGGTCTTCATCGACGACCTGTTCGTGCGGGAAGAAGACCGGATCGGCGAGGAAGGGCGCGGCTTCCACTACCTGCTCGACAGTCTCAATCCCGAGCGCATCCTGGTCGCGGCGGAATCCATCGGCCTTGGCCGCGATGCCCTGGCGCGGGCGGCCCGCTATGCGCGCGAGCGGGTGGTCTTCGGCCGGCCGATCGGACAGAACCAGGGCATCCAGCATCCGCTGGCCGAATGCTGGATCCAGCTTGAATCCGCGTGGTGGACCTGCATGCGGGCGGCATCGCTCTACGATGCCGGCAAGCCCTGCGGCGCCGAGGCCAATGCCGCCAAGTTCCTGGGCGGGCGGGCCGCGTTCGACGCCTCGACCCGGGCGGTGCTCACGCATGGCGGGATGGGCTATGCCCGGGAATATCAGGTCGAGCGGCTGTTCCGCGAATCGATCCTGCCGCGCATCGCGCCGGTGACCGAGCAACTGATCCTGTCGTTCATCGCCGAGAAGGTGCTGGACCTGCCGAAATCCTATTGAACGGCCCTGCCTGATACCGGGACCAGCCTGCCGGGAGAGCGACCATGATCACCCCAACCTGGACCACCATTCAGGCCGATCTGCGCGACGAGATCCTCACCCCGACCCTGAACCGTCCGGACCGGTTGAATGCGTTCGACCGGGTCATGCACCGCGAACTGGGTGAGGCGATCAATCATGCGGCCATCGCGGCCGGTGTCCGCGTGATCGTTCTCACCGGCGCCGGCCGGGCCTTCAGCGCCGGCGGCGACATGTCGGCGGCTCCTCCGGATGCGGAGGACTTCGCCGCCGAAGCCGAAGATGCCCGCCGGATCGTGTTTGGCATGCTGGATTGCGACCGGCCGATCGTCTGCCGGATGA
Source organism: Tistrella bauzanensis (assembly GCF_014636235.1). Lineage (NCBI taxonomy): Bacteria > Pseudomonadati > Pseudomonadota > Alphaproteobacteria > Geminicoccales > Geminicoccaceae > Tistrella > Tistrella bauzanensis. The sequence goes on along the minus strand of NZ_BMDZ01000004.1, from coordinate 63,883 downwards.
ACGGCGACGCCATCGGCCTGGGCGCCACCATCGCCCTTCTGTCCGATGTCGTGGTCGCCGCTGAGGATGCCCGGCTGGCCGATCCACATGTCCGGGCAGGGCTGGTCGCCGGTGATGGCGGCGCGTTGATCTGGCCTTTGATCTGCGGGGTCATGAAGGCAGAAATACTATCTGCTGACCGGCGACATGATGCAGGCCACGGAGGCAGAACGCCTGGGGCTGATCCCCCGTCTCGTCCCCAAAGACGATCTCGACCGCGAAACCGCGCGCATCGTCTCGATGCTGCGGGCCAACGCGCCTCTCGCCCTCAAATGGACCAAGAGGGCGATCAATGCCCATATGGACGCCATCGGGCGGGCCATATTCGAGACATCGCTGGCCCATGAGGGCCTGACGATCATGTCCAGCGACCATCTTGAATTCAGAGCGGCCTTCAGGGAAAAACGGACACCCGTCTTCACCGGCAGATGACATTTCTGCCGGAGCACGCACGAGCGCGAACGTCGGGCATATCCAGCCCAGAGAGCATTGTTTCGGTGGAGACAATCCGGCGCCGGTGTAGAATGCCCAAAAGAGGTTTTGGGCAATGCAGGATGCCACGCATGTCGTCGTTGTCGACGATCACAACGACATCCGGGATCTGGTCCGACAGTATCTCGAACGGCAAGGCTACAAGGTCAGCGTCGCGGAGGGTGGCCCGGCGCTGCGACGGGTTCTTGAGCGGCAGTCGGTCGATCTGATCATCCTCGACGTCATGATGCCCGGCGAGGACGGCATCTCGCTGTGCCGGCAGGTTCGGGCGTCGGGCGATGTTCCCATCATCTTCCTGACGGCGATGGCGGAAGACACCGATCGGATCGTCGGGCTGGAACTGGGCGCCGACGATTACCTGGTGAAGCCGTTCAACCCGCGTGAGCTTCTGGCCCGGATCAGAGCCGTGCTCCGGCGCACCACAGGTTCGGCGCCGGCACGAAGCATTTTCGACCGCAGGATCGTCCGTATCGGCCATTGGAAGGTCGATCTGGGTCGTCAGGAAATCTTCGGCGACGATGGCGCCGGCATTCCGCTCAGCACGGCGGAGTTCCGCCTTCTGAAAGTCTTCATCGAGCGGCCCGGATTGATCCTCAGCCGGGAACAGCTCCTTGATCTGACGGTCGGGCGGACGGCCGACATCTTTGACCGCAGCATCGACAACCAGATCAGCCGTCTTCGCAAGAAGCTTGAGGAGAACCCGAAGAGTCCGTCGATCATCCGGACTCATTGGGGCGGCGGCTACAGCCTGTGCGCGGAGGTCGCGTTCGAATGACCCGTCTTTGGCGAAGAAGCCTGGCCGCCCAGTTCATCGGGCTGACGCTCGCGGCGCTGATCGTCTCGCAGGCGCTCACCGTCCTGATTTCTTGGGATGAATACACCAAGAAATTCGACGCCGCGGTGAAAGGCGATTTCATCAGCCGGGCGGCATCGGTAACCCGCCTGATGGGATCGCTTCCGCCTCAATCGCGGGAGCAGGCGCTGCGGGCGAGCGAGGGAAGCTATCTGCGCTATTGGCTGACTGGCCAGGAAAGCGCGCCGGTGGCGGCAAATGCCTGGAGGCTGCAGGCCCTCGACCACCTGTCCCGGCCGCTGGACAGCTCGGTCGATCCGGGCGGAACCCTCGGCTGGGCCGGGTCGCCGCATCCGCAATTGCCCGACGCCGCCGCGGTGGCCGCCGCAAACGCCGACGACCCCTGGGTGACACCCGTCTCCTATGTCTGGATGTTGCCGCAGCCGGCCAAGGTTCTGCGTTTTTCGGGGAGCCTGGGATATGGGTTCCGGACGCAGCTCGACGACGGACGCTGGCTGAACGCGGCCTTCTATCAGCACGACAAGGGGCGCTCGTGGACATCCAGGTCGCTGACCTCGCTTGGGCTGACGGCGCTGACGCTCGCCTTGATCGGTGTTTTCATCGCGCGCCGCATCGCGCGGCCGCTTCAGGATCTCGCGACATCCGCCGAAGCCCTCGGTCGTGGGCAGAACCTGCCGCCGCTGTCGGAAGACGGCCCCGAGGAGATCAGGCGGACGGCGCAATCCTTCAACACGATGCAAAGCCGCCTGCAGCGTTTCGTCGAAGACCGGACGAAGATGCTGGCGGCGATCGGCCATGATCTGCGCACGCCGCTGACCTCGCTTCGGCTGCGCGCGGAATTCGTCACCGATGAAGACGTCCAGCGCAAGATGCTGTCGACCATCGACGAACTCCAGTCGATGACGGAAGCGGCGATTTCGTTTGCCCGTGGAGAATCGATCCGAGAGGACACCCGGGTCATCGATCTGGAGGCGCTGGTCGGGGCCATCTGTGACGATCAGTCCGATCTGGGGCATCCGGTCACGCATATCCAGGGCGCGACGCTGAAATATGTCTGCCGGCCCGACGGCCTGCGCCGTGCGATCAGGAATCTCATCGAGAACGCGGTCCGTTATGGCGGAGAGGCGCGGGTATCGCTTCGGCACACCGCATCGACGGTCGATATCGTCGTGGAAGATCGCGGCCCGGGCATCCCGGACGACATGATCGAGCGGGTTTTCGCGCCCTTCGTCCGGCTGGAGACGTCGCGAAACCGGCAGACCGGCGGTATCGGCCTCGGCCTGTCGATCGCGCGCGCGGTCGCCCGGCAGCATGGCGGCGACATAGCGTTCACCAATGGCAAAGCCGGGATGCAGGCGGTCATCTCGCTGCCGAGAGATGGCATCATGGACGCGGCGCCGGTGCGGACATCGCGCGGTCGGGGGCTGGAGACGGCGGTCCGCGTCTCGCGGATCATGCGGGCGACGGAGGCGGCCGCACCGCCCCCGCCGCGATCCTGATCCCGATCCTGGCCCCGATCCTGGCCCCGATCCTGGCCCCGATCCTGGCCCCGATCCTGGGCGGAGTGCTTCTCCCCACCGCGCCGCGCCGGATGTTTCAGAGCACGTCCTCGATGCGGATGGGCAGTTTGCGGATGCGTTTTCCTGTCGCATGGTAGATCGCATTGGCGATTGCCGGCGCGGTGCCCAGCATGACCAGTTCGCCCATGCCCTTGACGCCGACCGCGTTGATCATCGGGTCCGGCTTGTCGATCAGTCCGACCTCGACATTGCCGATATCGGCATGCACCGCCATCACGTAATCGGCCAGATCATCATTGAGATAACCGGCGAAGCGCGGATCGATCTCGGTCTCTTCCCGAAGCGCGGTGCTGAAGCCCCAGACCATGCCGCCATACATCTGGCCGCGTGCGGTTCTGGGGCTGACGACCCGGCCGATATCGGCGATGCTGACCGCGCGCGGCATGCGGATCCGGCGCGTCCCCGGCTCGATATGGATCTCCACGAACTGCGCGATATAGCTCATGGAGGTGAAGCCGGGATATTCGGGGCCGGCGCCGCTGCGGGCGCCATGTCGAAAGCCATCGAGCGCCGACGCATCTTGTCCGGGTGCCAGTTCCGAGACGCTGACCTCGATAGAGGGACGCTTCAGGCGCGCCAGTTGCGTGTGCAGATTGCCGGCCGGAGGCGCCGATCCGGCAAGCTCCGCAAATTTGGCCCGCAATGCCCGAACAGCCTTGGCCACGACCGGAATGATGCTTGCCGTTCCGCGCTCGCCGACCGTCATCATCTGCGGACCGAGCGTGGTGTCGCCCATCTGGATGTCCAGCCGGTCCGGGTTGATGTCGAGCCCCTGAAGGATCGTGTTGGCGATGGCGGTCTGGATGCCCTGGCCCATTTCGTGCCCGGAGGCGATCACCGTGGTGATGCCGTCCGCCCGGACCCGGAGCGTCGTTTCGGCGGCGGCGCCCGACGCGCCGAAGATCCCGCAGGCGACGCCAAGTCCGACCATGGTGCCGTCCGGCAGGCGCATCGAGCCCGGTTCGGCGCTGCGCCGGCTCCAGTCGAAGCGCCGGGCGCCTTCCGTCAGACACTCGCTGAGGAAATGCGGCGCGAGCGGCTGGCCGGCGATGATGTCGGTGGTGGCGGCGTGATCGAGGCGTATCTGCACGGGATCCTTGCCGAGCGCATAGGCCAGGTCGTCGATCGCGCTTTCCAGCGCGAAGCCGGCCGGAAACGGGTGCGTGCCCCGGGTATGGCGTGGCGTCTGACGATCGATATGAATATCGCCCGCGGTGGCCCGGAAATTCCCGATGGCATACAGGCGCGCGATGTCTTCGTGATAGCCCGACGAGCGGAACGCGCCCCCTGGAATATTCTCCTGCACGACATCATAGGATATCGCGGTCATCCGCCCGGCCGCGTCGGCCCCGAGCCGGATATGATGAACGCTGCGGGGCCTGTAGGGGGCGATGTGGAAGATCTGTCCACGCGGGGTGACGAGCTTGACGGGGCGCCCGGTCATTCTGGCCGCATAGGCGACCAGTGCCGTCTGAAGCTTGGGCGGCGATTTCTGCCCGAACCCGCCACCGACCGAGCCCGATTTGACCGCGACCCGGTCGGGCGGAAGGTCGAACGCCTGGGCGAGTGCCGCCTTGACGGCTTCGGTGTTCTGGCAGCCCTCGTGAATGATCAGCCGTCCCTCCGTCCATTCGGCGACCGTCCCGAACAATTCCATCGGATTGTGGTGCTGGGTGGGTGTCTCGAACCTGCCCTCGACCACCGTCGCCGCATCCAGAAGCGCTGCTTCGGCGTCGCCCACATCCAGGCCGCTGGCAGGAACCCGCGTGGCCCCCGGGCTGTCCATCAGCGGGATGAAGGGCACCGTGTCATAGGTGGCCGTCACCGCCTCGGCACCGTCCACCGCAGCCTCGATCGACTCGGCGATCACCATGGCAACGGGCTGGCCGCGGAACGATATGGTCGTGGTCAGCGACGCGACATCGTCCGGGGTCAGCACGCCGACCACGCCGGCGGTCTGCCGCGCGGGGGTGACGTCGAGGATGCGCAACACCCCCTTGGCGATGCGCGCCGGCACCAGCATCGCATAGAGCATGCCCGGCAGCCGGACATCCGCCGCATACCGGGTGTGGCCGCGAACCTTGTCGCGCGCATCGACGCGGGCGATATCGGAGAACACGTCTATGGGCATCACGCTGTCCTTTCCGCCGCGATCATCAGGGCATCCGCGATGACCCGGGCGCCGAGTTCGATCTTGAATCCATTGTGTCGTCCGGGACGGGCATCGGCGAACGCGGCCCGGCCGGCGTCGAGGGCGCGGTCGGGTGTCAGGGATGAGCCCGCGATCACAGCCTCGGCGGCGCGGGCGCGCCACGGCGTGGTGGCGACGCCGCCCAGGGCGATCCGGGCGGCGCGAACGGTGGACCCGTCCATCTCGACGGCGACCGCCGCGGATGCCAGCGCAAAGGCATAGCTCTCCCGGTCACGGATCTTGTGATAGGTCGAGCTGCGGCCGGCCGGGGTTTTCGGCACGGTGATGGCCGTCACCAGCTCGCCGGGATCGATGTTGAATTCCAGGTGCGGTGTCTCGCCGGGCAGCCGGTAGAACCTGTCGATCGGCAGGCTGCGGGCGCCATCCGGTCCCACCACTTCGATGCTGGCATCCATTGCCGTCAGGGCCACCGGCCAGTCGCCGGGCGCCACCGCATTGCAGGCCTGGCTGACGCCGAGAACGGCCTGTGTACGATCCAGCCCGCCTGCCGCCGCACAACCGGCGCCGGGATCCCGCTTGTTGCAGGGATAGACCCCCACCATCGAGGATGAGCCGGCACCGTTGCGGAAATACAGGCAGCGGGTCCGTTGCAGCAGATTGCCGCCGACGGTCGCCATATTGCGCAATTGCTGCGAGGCGGCCTTCAGCAGGCTTTCCGAGAGAACGGGATAGTCGTTGCGAATGACCGGCGAGCGAGCGACGTCGGCCATCAAGGCGCGGCTGCCGAAGCGCAGGACCTCGCCATCGGTGCTGATCGTGTCCAGGCCGTCGATGCGGCTGACATCGATCAGATGAACCGGGCGCTCGATGCCGAGCTTCATGAGGTCGTATAGCGTCGTGCCGCCGGCGATGTATCGGGCGGCGCCGCCGGCCTCGGCAAATCGCGCAACGGCCGCCTCTGCGGTGTCGGCGACGGTATAGCTCAAGCCATGCATGTCTCAGCCCCTCATGACGCCGGCGGCCTGCTCGATCGCGGCCAGAATCCCGACATAGGCGCCGCAGCGACAGATGTTGCCGCTCATGAAGTCGCGGATGGCACCGGGATCGGTTGCAAGGCCTTCGGTCACGCAGGACACGGCCGACATGATCTGTCCGGGGGTGCAGTAACCGCATTGAAGCGCATCATGGTCGATGAAGGCCTGCTGCATCGGGTGCAGATCACCGCCCCGCGCCAGCCCTTCGATCGTCGTGACCTGCCGCCCGTCGACCTTGGCGGCCATGGTCAGGCAGGACGCGACGGGGCGGCCGTCCAGATGGATCGTGCAGGCGCCGCACTGGCCGTGATCGCAGCCCTTTTTCGTGCCGGTCAACGCCAGCCGCTCGCGCAGAAGATCGAGCAGAGAGGCGCGCGCATCGACATCCATCGTGACGCGCTCGCCATTGACCACGAACGAAACAGGCGTGGTCGGGCCGCTTTCGGGTGGTGGGGTGGCGCCTTGCGCCTGCGCGCCGAGCCTGAGAGGAACCAGGCTGGCGGCCGTCGCGCCCGCCCCGACTTTCAGAACGGTGCGGCGGGTGACCTCGGATAGTCCGTCATGGCTGCAATGATGATCCGTCATGACCACCTCTCCCCCTTGTCCAGCATGCGCGCGCGGTTCAGGCAGGCCCGAAACGCTGCTGGCGCATGGTTTGTCTGTCGTGAGGGTAGGTGGACGGTATCGCAGAGATATGCCGCCGAGCGCCTGAAGTGCCGGAGGTTATGTCAATCTGTCGCCGGATCGATACAGATGGTCGGCCTGGCCGGCGCGCATCGTCGCGACCCGTCCGCGATCGATACAGGTCGATACAATATTCTACAAAGTCGGCACAGTCGTGCCATGACCGTCTTATAGGCTGCCGGCTCATCATCAACATTCAACCACGACGTGCCGCGTGCATCGTGGACGCTGAGGGGCAGACGGGTGCAGTTCAAATGGGGTCAACGATGGGCGTCGGAGCTTCTGAGTATCCTGCGCATCGTATCGGCAGGATCGTTTTTCACGCATGGAACGATGAAGTTGCTGGGATGGCCCGCGCCGTTCGAGTATCCGCTGAACACCATGCTGTATGTCGCCGGCGCGTTGGAACTGATCGGCGGGTTTCTGCTTCTCGTCGGCCTGTTCGCGCGTCCGGTCGCGTTTCTGTTGTCGGGTCTGATGGCGTTCGCCTATGTCATCGTTCACAGCCCGCAGGGGTTCTTTCCCGTCCTGAACCATGGCGAAGCGGCCATACTGTATTGCTTCCTCTTCCTGTATATCGCCGCCGCCGGCCCGGGTTCGCTCAGCATCGATGCATGGGTCGAGCGGGGCCACGAGCCGGCGCCGGCGGGGTCCCCGGGATCAACCTGACCGCCGCGTGCCTCAGAACAGCGTCTCGCAAAGGTGGTCCACGAACACCCGCAGCCGTGGCGTCAGATGCCGGCTCGACGGCCAGAGCGCCGAGAACTGGCCGGGCTCGCCCGTGAACCCGTCGAGAATGGTTTGAAGGCCGCCATTGTTCAGGCCGTCGCGGGCCAGGAAGTCGGGCATATGGGCGATGCCCAGTCCGGCCAACGCCGCGCCAAGCAGGGCTTCCATGTTGTTGCAGGTCAGGGTGGGGGCGCCCTGGAAGGGATCGGCCTCCACCTCGCGGGCGAACTGCCAAGTCTGAAGCTTACCGGATGTCGGGAAGCGGAAGCGCAGACAATCATGCCCCGCCAGATCCCCGGGCGTCAGCGGCGTGCCGCACGCCGCCAGATAGCTGGGGGCGGCACAGATCACAAACCGGAACGACCCCAGCCGCCTCGACATCAGGCTTGAATCGGCAAGCGGGCCGCTGCGGATCACAACATCCAGCCCGGCCTCGACCGGGTCGACGATCCGGTCGTTGAAATCGAGATCGAGTTCGATATCCGGATAGCGGCGCTGAAAGGCCGGAATCACCGGCATGAGGAACCGGTATCCGATGGTGGGCAGCCCCACCCGCAGGCGGCCGCGCGGCGTGCCGGCTCTATCCGACAGCATGGCTTCGGCGTCGCGCAGATCGTCGAGAATCCGGCGGCAACGCTCGTGGAACGCAGCCCCTTCCTCGGTCAGCGATACCCGCCGCGTCGTCCGGTGAAACAGCCGGACGCCCAAGTCGTTTTCCAGCTTCGCGACGCTCTTGCCCACCGCGGAGGCTGAAATGCCAAGCCGACGCCCCGCCGCGACGAAGCTCAGATGCTCCGCGGTTTGCACAAAGGCCAGAATGCCGGACAAGCTTTCCATCTGCTGATATTAGAGCATAATCCTCCGTAATAAAACGACTTAGTGTCGGTTTATCCGGCATGCGCTCCGCTATAGCCTCGCATCCAACGGCCATGAACCAGTTGATCGGATGCAGCCATGACGGAATACCGCGGGCACCGACCCGCCCAGTCGAAACCGCGCATCCTTGCCGCGGTGTGTCTGGCGGCACTTGTGCTGCCCTTGAGCTTTTCGGCCGGTGCCGTCTCCACCCCCGCGATCGCCCGCGCTCTGGGCGGCGATCCGGCGGCACTCACCTGGATCACCAATGCCTTCATGCTCACCTTCGGCGGCTGCATGATGGCGGCCGGCGCGCTTGCCGACCAGTTCGGGCGCAAGCGGGTGTTCCTGTGGGGGTTGGGCGTGTTCGCCGTCACCTCGGCGGGCCTTGGCCTGTCGCCCACGGTTCTGGTGCTCGATCTGCTGCGCGCGGTGCAGGGGCTTGGCGCCGCCGCCGCCCTGGCGGGGGGCTCGGCGGCGCTCGCGCAGGAATTTTCCGGGCCGGCCAGAACCCGGGCCTTCAGCCTGCTCGGCACCACATTCGGTGTTGGCCTGGCCTTCGGTCCCGGTCTCGCGGGTGTTCTGATCGACAGCATCGGCTGGCGGGCGGTGTTTCTGCCCGGCGCGATACTGGCCGCGATCGCCATGGCCTCCGCTGCGCGGCATCTGCGGGAGAGCTGCGATCCAGACGCGGCCGGGCTCGACCGGGCCGGAACGATCAGCTTCACGGCGATGCTCTCGCTGTTCACCGTGGCGGTGATCCAGGGGCCGGCGGCCGGCTGGGCAAGCCCGCTGATCCTGGCGCTGTTCGCCGGCACGGTGCTGATGCTGATCGTGTTCATCGTGGTCGAGACGCGAGGGCGGCGGCCGATGCTCGACCTCAGCCTGTTCCGCTATCCACGCTTCGTGGGGGTACAGGTGCTGCCGGTCGCGACCTGCTATTGTTATGTCGTTCTGCTGGTGCTGCTGCCCTTGCGCTTCATTGGCATCGACGGGCTTGGCGAGACCAGGGCCGGGCTGATGATGATGGCGCTATCCGCGCCGATGCTGGTGGTGCCGGTGGGTGCCGCCATGCTGACCCGCTGGTTCGGGGCCGGTACCGTGTGCGGCGCTGGCCTGCTGATGGCCGCTGGCGGGCTCGTCTGGCTGGGCCGCGTGGCACCGGGCGCCGATGCCATGGCCTATGCCGGACCACTGCTGGTGATCGGTATCGGATCGGGCCTGCCCTGGGGTCTGATGGATGCCCTGTCGGTCAGTGTCGTTCCCACCGAACGGGCCGGCATGGCGATCGGTATTTTCAGCACCACACGGGTTGCGGGCGAAGGCGTCGCGCTGGCAATCGTCAGCGCCCTGTTCTCAGGGCTGCTGACTGCCCGGCTGGCGCCGCTGTTCCCCGACGCCACGCCACAGGCACAGCTTGCCGCCGCCCGGCGTCTGGCCACCGGCGACCCGGCCCCGGCTCTGGCGATCGCCGGACCGGATGGCCACGACGCCCTTATCACCGGCTATGCCGATGCCGTCACACGGCTGCTGGACGGTCTGGCCATCATCACGGTTATATGCGCCGCGATCGTCTTCGCGGTTCTGCGCGAGGGTCGGGCGCCGGATCGCGACGACGGAGCCGGATGATGCCATATGCCCGGGCCTGAACATGCCCGGCCCTGAACATACCCGGCCCTGAACATGCAAAGACCCCACACCTGACGGGCAGGTGTGGGGTCTCGGAAGGCGGCCGTTTCAATGACGGATCAGTGCGACGGCTTATTCCGGCAGGGCGTCATCCGCGAGATGCGGGTGTCAGCCCAGAACCTTCAGGCTGTCGGCCGACATCTTGCCGCTCTTGCGGTCGGATACCAGCTCGTAGCTGACCTTCTGGCCTTCGCGGAGGTCGCTGAGGCCCGAGCGCTCGACAGCGCTGATGTGGACGAAGGCATCATTTCCGCCACCATCCGGCGCAATGAAACCAAAGCCCTTCTGGGCGTTAAACCACTTCACGGTTCCCGTCGCCATGGGAATCCCTTTCACATCGATTTATGTATCCGCGTTGCCACGGATCGTCGAAATCATATCTCGGATCAGAAAATTTTCGGCCTTGGACGAATTTTCTTCAGAGAGAGGCCAAGTCATCTGGCCATGGATCGACTTCCGACACTGTGGCCCGGTCGCGCCGGAAAGACAAGGATGAAGACTCAGGTGCTGGTGCATCTTGCAATAATTTTGCGTTGCAGCATGATAAAGGGTCGACAGGTCTGTCGCGCCCTCGTGCCCCCGCAGCCCTGCACCCGCGACCCGGTCATGGCAGATCCGCCATGGGGGCCCATATCCCAGAAGACGCATCGCATCCGGAGACCGGCGCCGTGACCATCCTCACCATTCAGCACACGACCAGCTATCGCTATCGCCAGCCGGTGGAGCCCTGGCCGCACCGGCTGATGTTGCGCCCGCGCGAAAGCCGCGACCTGCGGCTGATCGCGCATGACGTGGCGGTTTCGCCGCAGGCGACCGTCACCTGGGCGCATGATGTCGCGGGCAACGCCGTGGCCACCGCCAGCTTCGCGGGCCCCACCGACCGGATCGCGTTCCACAGCCGCGCGGTGGTGGAACTGACCGCGCCGGCCTGGCCGGTCTTTGCCATCGACGTGGCGGCGATGCGCTATCCGTTCCGTTACAGCGACGACGACTGGACCGATCTGGGGCCGCTGGCGGTGCGGCAGTATGAAGACCGCGCCGGCAGCCTGGCGCGCTGGGCGCGGGCTTTCGTTGCCGGCGAAACCACCGACACGCTGGCGCTGCTGAAGGATATCAGCGCCGGTCTGGGCGGTTGGGTGTCGTATGAGATCCGCGATGACGAGGGCACCCAGTCGCCCAACGAGACGCTGGAGCGTGGCCGCGGGTCATGCCGCGATTATGCGGTGCTGTTCGTCGAAGCGGTGCGCAGCCTGGGCTTCGGCGCCCGGATCGTGTCGGGCTATCTTTACGATCCCGATACCAGCCTGCTGGGATCGGCCGGTGCCGGTTCCACCCATGCCTGGGCCGAGGTGTTCGTGCCGGGGGCGGGCTGGATCACCTTCGATCCCACCAATCGCAGCGTCGGCGGCGCCAATCTGATCCCGGTCGCGGTCGCCCGCGACATCCGCCAGACCCTGCCGGTCGCCGGCAGCTATGCCGGCGCCGCCGATGCCTTCGACGACATGACGGTCGAGGTCAGCGTGACGGCCTGAGCGGAGCGCATCAGGATCAGCCTGTCAATGGCGCGGGTCCGCGCCGCTCCAGCCGGCCCACCAGCACCAGCAAGACGCCAGGCACCAGCAGGCAGTACAGGCCCAAGGCGGCGATCTGGGCGGGGAAGGCCACCCCCAGATCGATCAGCGCGCCGCCGATCCCCGGCCCCAGGGCCGATGCGAACACCATCAGCGCCACCACCGCGGCGCGGATCGCGCCCAGAAAGCGGGTGCCATAGATTTCCGGCCACAGGCTGCCGAACAGGGCGAGCGACGCGCCGTCCGAGATGCCATAGAGCATCATGAAGCCAAAGGCGGCCCAGGGGGCATCGACCAGCCCCAGCAGCAGGCAACCGGCCCCCATCGGCAGCAGATAGGCCGGCAGCAGGGCGCGGGCCGAGAACCGGTCGATCAACTGGCCCGCCAGCAGCACGGCGGCCACCGTCACCAGCGCATAGCCGGTGAAGGCCGAGGCGAAGACATCCGCCGGCCAGCCGCGCAACTGGCTCAGATGCACCTGATGAAAGAAGATGGTGTTGCTGATGAAGGCCGGCGGCAGCATGCCCAGCAGCAGGCCATAGAAGAACGGGTCGCGCAGCACCTGTGCCCGGGTCCAGCCCCAGTCCGGGGCCGGGGCCGGGGCCGGGGCGGGGGCCGGGGCGGGGGCCGGCTCTGGAAGGCCGCCGGCCGGGCCAGCCTGCACAGGCTTCCCCGGCACCCGCTCAACCCGCGCCAGCCACACCGCCAGCGGCATAACCACCAGCAGCAGCACACCGGCGGCGACCAGCCAGTTGAGCCGCCAGCTTCCGGCCGCCATCCCGGCCACGAAGGCCAGCGGCAGCACCGCCTGCCCCAGATTGAGCCCTAATGCCGACAGCGACACCGCCCGTCCGCGTCCTGCCGTGTTGCCGCGTCCGGCGGCGAACCAGCGGCCGATGGCGGTATAGGCGATATGCACCATCATGCCCTGCCCGAACAGCCGCAGCAGGCACAGGGCCAGAAACAGCACGGGCAGGGCAGGCAGCACCGGCAGGGCAGGCGCGAGCGCGATCGTCACCATGCCCGCCGCCAGCGCCGGCATCGCGATCAGCATCACCCGCCAGGGGCGCCAGGCGGTCGACGATCGGCCCCAGCCAGACCAGCCCCAGCGCGCCGGTCAGGGTGGCCGCCATGTACAGCGCGCCAAAGCCGCCATCGGTCAGGCCGAAATCCGCGCATCGCGCCACCCGACAGGGCGATGAAGAAGGTCTGGCCGAAGGATGACGCGAACAACAGCAGAAAGCCGGCGGCGATCCAGCGCAGGTTGGCGATGATGAAGGGTCGCATGCGGTCTCTGCCCCGGTTCGGGTGGTTCCCGCGCCGAGCTTAGCGGCGTGGACCGGGCCGGCGCTACCGCCGGTTGGCATCATGGCCGATGGTCTGGTGTCACGCCGCCTGCGCGTCAGCCCGGCTGGCGCGGATCCACCCCCAGCGCCCGCAACGCCGCGGCCGACAGGCTCTGGCGGATGCCGTCATAGCCGGCCCAGGGGTCGGTGTCGGGCAGGGGATCGGTGATACGGAAGGCGTCGGCGCGGTCGATATCGGGCAGATCCTCCCAGGTGACCGGCCGCGCCACCGGCGCGCCGGGGCGGGCGCGGGGCGACCAGGGGCAGATGGCGGTGGCCGATCGGGCGTTGCGGAAATGGTCGATGAAGATCCGGCCCCGGCGCTTGGCCTTGCTCATCGTCGCCACATAGCGGGCGGGGTCGTGGTCGGCGAAGCGCAGGGCCAGTGCCTTGGCGGTAGCGGCGATCACCGGCCAGTCGTGGCGCCGGGCGATCGGGGCCACGACGTGAATGCCCTTGCCGCCGGTCAGCAGCGGCAGACTGCGCAGGCCCAAGGCGTCCAGCGCGTCCCGCAGGTCGAAGGCCGCCTGACGCACGGCCGGAAAATCCACCGCCGGGTCGGGGTCCAGATCGAAGACCAGCCGGTCGGGTCGGTCGGGCCGGTCGACATGCGATCCCCAGATATGGAATTCCAGCACGCCCATCTGGGTGGCGCCGATCAAGCCGGTGGTGTCGCGCAGATACAGATACTCGGCCGTGTCGCCGTCCTTTTCCGGCACGGGCTTGCGGGCGATGCTACGGGGCAGGCCGGCGCCGGCATGGCGCTGGAAGAAACAGGTCTTGTCGTGGCCGTCGGGGCAGCGCACCAGACTGACCAGCCGGTTGCGCAGATGCGGCAGCATCAGATCCGATGCCGCATCCAGCCAGCGCGCCAGCGCGCCCTTGGTGACGCCCTGTTCCGGGAACAGCGCCTTGTCGGGGTGGGTCAGGCGGATGCCGGCAATGGTGGTCTCGGCCGTGTCGGTCATGTCCAGGGCCTCGTCGATGGGGCGGGCGGTCTCTGTGCCGACCTCGCCGGCGGGTTTATCTTCGCGCAGGCCCGCGAACCGTGCCTGACGCGCCTGGCCGTCGCCGGTGAAGCCGGCGAAGGCCACCTGAACCACCAGGTCCGGGTCTACCCAATGGGCGGTGCGGCGGATGGACGGATCGATATCGCCGGCATCCACCGGCGGGTGGGCGCGTTCCAGCGCCGCCAGCCGCCGGGCCAGATCGGCCATGCTCCGGTCGGTGAAGCCCGATCCGACCCGGCCGGCATAGCGGCACCGGCCGCGGTCGCGCAATCCCAGCAGCAGCGACGCGAATGGCCGCATGGCGGTCGATGGCGACCAGCCGATGACGATGAATTCCTGGGTGTGGCCGCATTTGATCTTCAGCCATGTGCGGCCGCGGCCCGATCGATAGGGGGCGTCGATGCGTTTGGCGATCAGTCCTTCATGGCCGCTGGCGCAGACGGCGTCGAGCAGCGCCGCGCCGGGGCCGGGGGCGTGGTCGATGACATGGATGCCGTCGCCCGGCGGGTCGTCGGCGTCCAACAGCGCCCGCAGCAGCACCTTGCGGCTGGACAATGGCAGATGCAGCAGGCTCTGGCCGCCCTCGGCCAGCAGGTCGAACACGCCGAAGCTCAATGCATCGGCCGCGCCATCGGTCAGCACCGCCTGAAGGGTGGCGAAATCGGGCCGGCCGTCGCGGTCCAGGGCGGTGATCTCGCCGTCCAGCAGCACCCGGTCCAGGGGTTTGGCCGTGCCGCGCCGGGCCAGCGCCCTGGCGATCCCCGGATAGCGCGCGGTCCAGTCAAGGCCACTGCGGGTGCGGATGATCACCCGATCGCCCGAAATCGATGCCAGGGCGCGATAGCCGTCGAGCTTGATCTCGAACACCCAGCCGCTGCCGCGCGGCGGCCGGTCGACCAGGGTGGCGAGCGCCGGTTCGACAAAATCCGGCGGCGGCGCCGATGGTGGTGGCGGCTCGTGCCCGGCTTTCACGCTGGTCCCGGCTTTCACGCTGGTCTGGTGGGTGCGGGTGATGTCCCGGCCCGGATCGGCATCGGCGTCGTCGCGCTTGATCAACAGCCAGTTCTCGCGCTTTTCGGGCTTTTTTCCCGCGCGCGGCGTCATCTTCACCAGCACGAACCGGCCGCGCAGCCGTTCGCCATGGATGATGAAGTCCAGCCGGCCCGCATTAAGCGCCGCCCCGGCATCACCCAGCGGTTCCCAACAGCCGCGATCCCACAGCAGCACGTCGCCGCCGCCATATTCGCCCTGGGGAATCCGGCCCTCGAAGCCCGCATAGCTCAACGGATGATCTTCGGTGCGCACGGCCAGCCGCTTCTGCGCCGGATCCAGGCTGGGGCCGCGGGTGATGGCCCAGCTTTTCAGCACGCCGCCCCATTCCAGCCGCAGATCGTAATGCAGCCGCCGGGCGGCGTGTTTCTGGATGGCATAGGTCAGGCGCCTGGCCGCCGCCCGTGCGGGTTCTGCCGGCCCGGCATCCGTCCCGGCATCCGGCTCTGGCGTGCGGCTGAAATCGCGCCTGGCACGATAGGCGGTCAGCGGATCATCGTCGGGCGGCGGCGTGCGGGCCATTGCCGGTCAGCCCGCCTTGCGGCGCCCGCTGCCGCCGCCCTTGCCGCCGCTGCTCTTCTTGCCGGCGCCTTTCACCGAGCGGCGCAACGCCTCGACCAGATCGATGACCTTGGCGCCGCCGGCCGCCTCGTCGGTGCCCTCGTCGATCTCGATCTGCTTGTCGCGGGCCTGCTTGTCGTGGCATCGGGCGTCGATCAGCTCGCGCACCGCCTCGGTGTAATGATCCTCGAAGCGTTTCGGGTCGAAGGGCGCGGTTTTGCGGTCGATCAGCTCGCTCGCCATGTCCAGCAGTTCGGGGTCGCCGGCATCGTCGTCGATTTCGGTGAAGAACGGGGCCGCGCGGCGCACCTCGTCGGGAAAACGCAGCGTTTCCAGAATCATGCCACGGCCGCAGGGCTTCAGCGCGGCGACATATTCCCGGCCCCGCATCACGAACTGGCCCAGCCCCACCCGGCCGGCGCGGGTCAGCGCGTCGCGCAGCACGCCATAGGCCTCCAGCGCCAGATCGCCGTCGGGAACGACGTAATACGGCCGGTCATACCAGATCGGGGCGATCTCGCCATGGTCGACGAACTGCACCAGATCGAGGGTGTGGCGGGTCTCGATCTTCAGGGCGTCGATTTCCCGCGGGTCGACCAGAACATAGCGGCCCTTCTCCAGCTCGAAACCCTTCACGATCTCGTCGGTGTCGACCGGGCCGATGCCAGGGACGATCTTCTGATAGCGAATGCGCTTCTGCGACGGCTCATGGATCTGATGAAAGTTGATCCTGGGCCCGCTGCTGGTGGCCGCGTACAGCTTCACCGGCACCGAGACCAGCGCCAGGCGCATATGCCCGGTCCAGACCGGCCGCGAGGCCGGGGTGTCGGTTCCGGCGGCATCGGTTCCGGTGGCGGGTTTCCGGGCTCTGGCCATGGTGTCTGCCTCCGTGGATCCGGGCAACTGCGATCGGGCATCAACCGCGATCGGGGGGCGCCGGTTCCGGGAACCCTGTGGGGGGGCAGCGGATTGTCGGGGTGCACCATCTGCACAAGGAGGTTCGAACATGTCCGACAGCCAGACCACCACCGACCACGACACGATCCGGAAATGGGCCGAGGCGCGGCAGGGGCATCCGGCCGCGGTCAAGGCCACCCATAAGGGCAGGGACGCCGGGATATTGCGGATCGATTTCGACGATGGCGAGCCGGACGAGGGGTTGGAGCGGATCGACTGGGATCTGTTCTTCCGCAAGTTCGACGACAGCGGTCTGAGCTTCCTGTATCAGGACAAGACCGCCGACGGAAAGACCAGCCGGTTCTTCAAATTCATCCGGGCCGATGACAGCGGTCATACCGGCCATACTGGCAATACCGGTAGTGCCAACCGGGGAGATCGGGTATGACCACGGAACGGCCATTGCGGGCAGTTGCGATCAATTGCACGTTGAAGGGGGTTGACGCCGCATCGGGGAAGCCCAACTCGTCGACCGAAAAAATGCTGCGGCTGTTCATGGCGGCGCTGGCCGAACAGGGTGTGGTGACGGCGCCGGTGATCCGGGCGGTCGACCACGACATCAAGCCGGGCATCACCTCGGACGAGGGGCCGGGCGATGCCTGGCCGGCGATCCGCAAGGCGGTGCTGGACGCCCAGATCCTGATCATCGGCACCCCCATCTGGCTGGGCCAGCCGTCGAGCGTCTGCAAACGGGTGCTGGAGCGGCTGAACGCGTTTCTGGGCGAGACCGACGACAGCGGCCGGCTGGTGTCCTATGGCCGGGTGGCCGGTGTCGCCGTGGTCGGCAACGAGGACGGCGCCCATCATGTGACGGCCGAGCTTTATCAGGGGCTGGCGGATGTCGGCTTCACCATCCCGCCCAACGCCGCCGCCTATTGGGTGGGCGAGGCCATGGGGCATGTCGACTTCAAGGATCTGGACCAGACGCCCGACAAGGTGGTGGAGACCGTGGGGCTCGCCGCGCGCAACATCGTGCACCTGTCGCGCCTGCTGGCCAGCAACGGCTATCCGCCGGACGGCCAGCCGGCGAAGTTTCGCGACGGCTGAGGCCCGCGATCAGAGGGCCACGATGCTGCCGCCATTGGGGTGCAGCACCTGGCCGGTCATATACGAGGCCTCGTCGCTGGCCAGGAAGACGTGGCAGGCGGCAATCTCGTTGGGCTGGCCGGGGCGCCCCATGGGCGCCCAGCCGGCCTGCTCTGCCCCCTGATCCTGCTCTGCACCCTGATCCGGTTGTGTGGGGGAGGTCCGGACCGGCCCCGGCGCCACCGCGTTGACCCGGATGCCCCGGTCGAGAAGCAGGGTCGACAGCGCGCGGGTGAAGGCCACCACCGCGCCCTGGCTGGCGGCATCGTCGATCATCGCCGGCTGACCCTTGCCGGGGGTGACGGCGGTGGTGTTGATGATGGCGCCGCCGCGCGGCAGATGCGGCAGCGCCGCCCTGGTCATGAAGAAACAGCCGAAGACATTGATTCTGAGGGTCTCTTCCATCTGCTCGGCCGACAGCGCGGTGAAATCGACCACCTCGTGCTGCTCGGTGGCGGTGTTGACCAGGATGTCGAGGCGCCCGAAGGTCTTCGCCACCTCGTTGACGGCATTCCGGCAGATGGCTTCCCGGCCGACATCGCCGGCGATATGGATGGCGTTGCGGTCCTCGGCCTCGACCAGCCGCATGGTTTCCTCGGCATCACGATGGTCGTTCAGATAAACGATCGCGATATCGGCGCCCTCACGCGCCATCGCCACAGCCACGGCGCGGCCGATACCGCCATCCCCGCCGGTAATCAGCGCCACCTTGCCGGTCAGGCGCCCGGCCCCCGGAAAGCGCGGGGAATAGTCTGGCTTCGGGCGCATGTCCCGCGCGCGTCCGGGCCGGGTCGATTGCTTCCGTGGCGGATGAAGATGATCCGACATATCCTGCTCCGGCGCGATGAAGTGTTGCAGACACGTCGCATCAACAGAAGCTTATCGCATTGGTTCCAAACGTAGGAGAAACACTCGCCGGCCGTATATGTTTAGATGATGACCATCGGATCCAGGATGGTACCTGCGACGTTCGTTGCAGATTGCATCATCCGAAGGCCGTCTGCTTCACCGGGCAGGCCTATACCGCCCGTATCTGCCGCGATGAGGCGTGGCGACACGGTAAAAATAACCTGAAGGACCGCTGATCCGGTGCATCTCTGGCATCGTACAACAATCGGCAGTCTTGTTATTCCAGCAGCCGCCCTGGTGAGGTTGCCGGGGTGAACCGGCCGGCGGAGCGATCCGGCGGCGGGTCTCATTGCCGGTGCCGTGACCGGTCCGAGCCGCAGACTGAAGGAACACCTTCAACCCATGGCCAGCGCACATCCCGACAGCCGTAAGAGCCGTATCGACACCACCCATCCGGACAACGGCGACGCGGCCGCGATCGATACCGAGCTTCAGGATCTTTACGCCGCTTATGGAACCGAAAGCGATACCCCGCCCGAGATGCTCGATCTGGCGCGCCAGGCCGCCGCGGCGTTCAGCGCTCAAGGCACCGGGGCCGATGAACGCCCGCTGGCGGCCGATACGGCCCGGGACGGCACCGGCGGCACGCAGGCGCCCGCCGCGCGGATGCCGGCCGACGACGACAAGGCCGAAGACGGCAGCGGCGCCATGGACCCGACCTGAGTCCGGTTCAGCGACGGCGGCAGAGCGTGATCTCCGCCGCCGGCCGCGCCAGGATGTCGAAGCCGGCGCTGCGCAGCATGGCTTCGGCGCAGGCCCGGTTGGGCAGCCACCAATTGGTCGGATCGCCGCAATAGCGATGCTCGATGAAATGCATCCGGGGAAAATCCGGCTGGTCGAACACATCCAGAACACGAAAATCATAATCTTCCGCAACTTCTGGCGGTGAACCCTCGACCGTGCCGGATGCGGTGCCGCCGCGTTCCATCGACTGCATCACCAGCAGATCATCGGCCACGTGTTCATGGATCAGGTCCAGCGCCAGCAGCGGGTGGCGCAGGTGATAGAGCACGCCCATGAACAGCACGATATCGAACCGCGCGCCGAGTTGGCCGATGTCATAGACCGACAACTGCCGGAAGCTGATATCCAGATCATGCACCTCGGCCGCCAGCTTCGCCTGGGCCAGATAGCGCGGATCATGATCGACCGCCACCACCTGATCGGCGCCGAGCTGCTTCATCTGAATGGAGAAGAAGCCGGCATTGCAGCCGATATCCAGCACCCGCATGCCGGTCAGATCGGCGGGCAGCGCCGGGCGCAGGCGTTCCCACTGGAAGGCCGGATAATCCCCCAGAAAATGGTCGGGAGCGGTCTGGACACCGCCCAGATCCATGTTGTGGAACCAGTCTCCCAGCGCCTCGATGCGCTGACGAAGGCTGTCGGTGCGGGCATGATCTGGCATGGATGATGGCTTCCATTGCTGGCAGGGAGGGTCAGCCCCGGCCGTTGCCGGCCTGGCCGAACAAGGCCGCGACCAACGCTTCGGCACGGGTGCGCCGTCCGCCGGCGCGCATCCGCGCGTAAAGCCGCTTGAGGCCGCCGGCTTCGAAGCGGTCGACCAGACGGCGATGCACATAGCTTCTGGCCGCGACCGCGGGCGTGTTGCCCAGCATCGCCGCCACCGCGCGCATCACCGTCGCGATCTGGCGGCGCCGTGCGGTTTTCGACCCCGCCGGATCGATCAGGGCCAGCCGCGTGCCGGCGGCAGCGGTGGCGGCAAGGGTGCGGAAATCCTTGGCGGTCACCCGCGCCGGCACGTCTGCCGCCATCCGCCCCCGGGCGATCTCGGCCAGATAGGCGTTCACATCCGCCGCCGTGACCTGACGGGGCCGACCGTCGGACCCGAGATATTGGAACAGCCGGGGGCCTTTCAATCCGCCGAGCCGCCGTATGGCGTCGGCGAGTGGGCCATGGTCGAGCGTGCAGGCAATGTTGCGGCCGCTCTTGCCCCTGAAATCGAGCGCCACATGGCTGCCATCGACCATCACCTGCCGCTTCAGCAGGGTAGCGGCGCCCCGGCTGCGGCCGGTCTGGACATAATCCTCGCAGCCGATCCGGATATGGGTCTGATCGATGATCGACACCACCGCCGCCAGGGCGCCGTCGCGGCTGTGGCCGGCGCTGTCGAGGTCGCGGGCGACCCGGGCGCGGACGCGGCCGATGGCGGTGGCCAGCGCGCCAAGCCGGTCGATCTTCTCGGCCTCGCGGACCCGCTCCCAATCGGGATGATAACGGTATTGCAGCCGCCCGGCGCGGTCGCGGCCGGTGGCCTGAAGATGGGCCTGGGGGTCGGCGGCGATACGGACATCGCGGTAATCGGGCGGAATGGCCAGCGCCTTGATCCGCCCGATCACCGCCGGGTCGGTGATCCTGTCACCATGCTGATCGAGATAGATGAACCCGCGGCCGGCACGCCTGCGGCTGAACGGCAGATCATCGGCCGCCGCCTTGTGCAGCCCGGCCGCCCGCATCCGGGCCGATCGCCGGCGTTTCACGCGCCGGGGCTCGGCGTCGGCCGCGACCGCCATGGCGGTCAGGCGCGACGTTCAGGGGCAGCCAGCCCCAGCGCCACACCGCCGGCGGCAGCCCCCCGGTCTGGAGAGGCTGCGGCCGAAGAGGGTGCGACCGGAGAGGCCGAAGACGGCATCACGCCGCCGGCGTCGATCTGGCCGGCGAACCAGGCGATGGTCGCGGCCAATCCTTTGCGCAGCGGCACGGTGGGCTGCCAGCCCAGCAGGCGGCGGGCGAGGGTGATGTCGGGGCGGCGGCGGCGCGGATCGTCGGCGGGCAGCGGATCATGGGTCAGGCTGATCTCGCGGCCGGTGAGACGGCCGATCAGATGGGCCATGTCGATGATGCTGTATTCCTCCGGATTGCCGATGTTCACCGGCCCCTCGGGTCGCGGGTTCACCCGCATCAGCCGCACCAGCCCCTCGATCAGATCGTCGACATAGCAGAACGAGCGGGTCTGGCGGCCGGTGCCATAGATGGTGAGCTTGCGGCCGGTCAGCGCCTGGGCCACGAAATTCGACACGATGCGGCCATCATCCAGCCGCATGCGGGGCCCATAGGTGTTGAACACCCGCGCCACCCGGACATCGGTCTGATACTGGCGCACGAAATCATAGCAGAGCGATTCCGCCATCCGCTTGCCCTCGTCATAGCAGGCACGCGGGCCGGTGGTGTTGACGCAGCCGCGATAGCTTTCCGGCTGCGGATGCACCTCGGGGTCGCCATAGATTTCCGATGTCGAGGTCATCAGGAACCGCGCGCCCAGATCATGGGCCAGTTCCAGCAGGTTCAGCGTGCCGACGACACTGGTGGTGGCGGTGCGGATCGGCTGATCCTGATAATGGGGCGGCGAGGCCGGGCAGGCCAGGTTGTAGACCTCGGTGACGCCGCTGATCCGCGGCAGCGGCCGGCGGATATCGTGGTCCATCAGCACGAAATCGGGATGACCGGCCAGATGATCCAGATTGTCGGCGAGGCCGGTGTCAAAGTCATCGACCGCGTGCACCCGGTAACCGTCTTCGATCAGCCGGGTGCACAGATGCGAGCCCAGAAATCCGGCGCCGCCGGCGACGATCGCCACCGGTCGCGCGGCCGCCCGGTGCCGGGCGCGCAGGGCGCCGTTGGCTGTATGGCTGCCGTTCACCGGGCGGGGGCCGTTCTGCGGCCGCTGATCAGGCAGGTGTATGCGCTTCATCTCCGGTCCTTTCGGTTGGCCCCGCCAGATCCAGGCTGCGTGTTTCAGGCTTGCCCACTGTTGCCGCCGGTCGCAGATGCCACAAGCCCGCCGCCAGCTCCCGCGCCCGATGCAGGCCGGTATGGCCGTCGAGCACGATGGCGCGGGCGCGCGTGGCGAGCCGGCGGCCGGTGTCGCTGTGGTGATCGGACAGTGCCGCCACCACATCATCGGCGCCGCGCGCGACCAGGATCGCCTCTCCCTCAGGAAAGAACGCCTCGATCCCGTCCCACGGGTCGGTGATCACCGGCGTGGCGCAGGCGGCCGCTTCGAACAGGCGCACGCTGGGCGACCAGCCGGTCGCCAGCATGTCGGCGCGGGTGATGTTCAGGGCATAGCGCAGGCTGGCATAGAGGGCCGGATGGTCACCCGGTGCGACATGGTCGAGCCGGGTGACATTCGCCGGCCAATCGATATCGGCGGGATATTGGGGGCCGGCGACGATGAACCGCCGGTCGGGCATCCGGCGCGCCGGCTCGATCAGCAGGCGGTCGAGTGCGGGCTGGCGATCGGGGCTGTAGGTGCCCAGATAGCCAAGGTCATAGAGCGGTTGCGGCGCGCCTGCCGCATCGGCCGGGGCATAGCGGGTGGCATCGACCGCGCAGTACAACGGCCTCGCCCGGCGCGCGCCATACTGGCGTTCCAGCCGGTCGAGCAGCGGCCCGCCGGTGAAGCTGAAATAGACGTCGAAGGCCGGGATCAGCCGCCGGCTGAGATAATCGCAGTCGTCGCGCGCCAGCCGGCCCAGGGTGACCGGGGTGTCGATGTCATAGAACCCGACCACACCACCCGCGATGGTCAGCACCTTGCGGATCACCTCGATGCCGTCGGGAACATAAGACCCGACCAGCACCGCATCGGCATTGGCGATTGCCGCGCGATGGGTGGTCAACAGCTCCGACGGGTGCCGATAAAAGGCGAGCCGGCAGAAATCGGGATCGGACAGATCGCGGGCCGCGGCGTACCATGGCACGTCGCGTTCCAGGAAGGTGACACTGTGGCCGCAGGCAGCCAGCCCCCGGATCAGCGCCCGGAAGGTGGTGGCGTGGCCATTGCCCCAGGATGAACTGAGCGACAGCCCCAGAATGGTGATGGTCATCGGCGGCACGTCGCCCACCGGCGACGGGGCGTGCGACGGCACATCGGGCACGGCTATGGTCGCGGTCATGCGGCCGTCTCCTTGCGTTTGGCGGCCAGACGCGCGCGGAACACGTCGTCGACGATGTCGGCGCGGCGGGCATAGGTATGGCAGGCCAGCATCCGGGCGCGGGCCTTCCCGCCGATCGCCTGCGCCCGTTCCGTTGTCAGACCGTTCAGGATCGACAGCACCTCGCGGCCGTCATGGGCGACCAGCACCTCGGCATCGGGTTCAAGAAAGGTCTCGATTCCAGGCCAGGCATCGGTGATCAGGCAGGCGCCGGCGGCGGCGGCCTCGAAGATCCGGGTGGGTGGCGAGAAGCCGCTGGCCGCCATGCTGTCGCGGTTGATGTTCAGCACCGCGCGCGGCGAGACGTTGA
Organism: Tistrella bauzanensis; assembly: GCF_014636235.1. NCBI lineage: Bacteria > Pseudomonadati > Pseudomonadota > Alphaproteobacteria > Geminicoccales > Geminicoccaceae > Tistrella > Tistrella bauzanensis. Next base: position 40,060 of record NZ_BMDZ01000004.1, on the reverse strand, counting down.
AGGCATTGTGGTCGGCGGTGCGGACATGGCCGATCGCCCGGACATTGGGCGGCAGGTCGCCCTGCACCCAGCCCGATCCGCCCAGCAGCATCGTCAGATGCGGTGCCTGACGGGCGGGTTCCAGAAAGAAGTCGCGCACCCGTGCCTCGCGGTCGGGCAGGCGGTTGCCGAGAAAGGCCAGATCGCAGGCGAAACGCGGTTCCGGCGGCACCGGAAAATGGGTGTCGGCATCGACGGCGTTATAGACCGGCGTGCAGTCCTTCGCGCCGAAGCCGGCATAATCGGCCGCGACCCCCGGCCCTCCGCCATAGGTGAGCACCCCGTCGAGCGCCGGCAGCACCCGGCGCAGCACCGGTTCGCGGTCGTCGCGCATGGCGGCCAGGGTGGCCGGCGCGTCGACATCCCAGAACATCCGCAGCGCGTCGGGCCGGGTGGCGGCGGTGACGGCGGCAAGCAGGGCATCGTCGAACACGCCGACGCCGCTGGCCTTGATCACCACATCCGCCCGTGAAGCCTGGGCGGCGGCATCGGCCATGCTGGCGGGGGTTGCCGGATAGACCACCACCTCGCACCAGGATGGCGGGTCGATGTCGCGGTTCTCCTGGCGGCCCAGCGCGTCCGGCTCATAGAAGGTCACCTGCCAGCCATGTGCTACCAGCGCGCGGATGATGCCGCGATAATAGGTGGCGGCGCCGTTCCAGTAGCTGGACAGGATGCTGGAGCCGTAAAAGGCGATCTTCATCGGGCGGCCTCCCTGGTTCCGGAACGGTCGGCATCGAGACGGTTTGGGGCGAAACGGCCGGCATCGAGACGGTTCGAGTTGAAACGGTGGGGCGCCAGACCGCTCAGGATCTTCAGCAGCTGGTCCACACGGTGGTTGCAACCATGACGGGCCAGGATTGTTTCACGGCCCCGCGCCGCCAGATCCGCGGCGAGGTCGCGATCGGCCAGGATCCTGCGGATCTGCTGGCGCATCCGGGGGCCGGTTTCGGCGGTGAGATAATCGGTGCCGGTGCGGAACAGGCCCTCGGTATCGGCCCACGGCGCCGAGACCAGCGGAATGCCAGAGGCCAGCGCCTCGAACATCCGGATGGTGGGGATGCCGGGCAGGTCGGTCGCATAGAACCGCCTGGGCACGTGCACGGTCATCCGGTGGCCGGCAAAGGCCCGGGGCACATCGGCATTGGCGATCCAGCCGGCATAATCGATGCCGGCCCGGGCCAGGGCCTGGCGCGCCGGATCGGGATAGCGCACGCCGTGGATGGTGGCGGTCAGGGCCAGGGCCCGCACCGGCTCGACCAGAAATTCATCCAGTTCGGCCCCGCGCTCGCCATCGCCCCAATTGCCGATCCAGACCAGATCGCGCCGGTCCCTGTCATGATCGGGTTGGATATCGGGGCGCGGCCCGAACAGCCGCAGATCGGCGGCTTCATGCCAGACATGGACATTGCGACCCCAGCCATGGCGCCGCCAGGTTTCGGCCAGAACCGCGCCGAAGGCCAGCACCGCGTCATAGCCATCCAGATCCAGTGCCGCCATCTCGTGCGGGGCTGAAACCGCGCGATGATGGGTGTCGTGGAACAGCAGCAGAAAGCGGGCGCCGGTCATGCGCCGCCGGCCCAGATCGGCGACCAGCGCCGGATCGGTCCATTCATGCACGATCACCACGTCGGCGCCGTCGAGCACCGGGTCGATATCGGCGGGGCCTAAATAGCAAACGGCGCGGATCTCAGGGAACGTCTCGTGGAACCGGGCGACCACCTCCGGCCCCTGGCCGGCCACCAGATTGGTCCGGCTCCAGCCGTCGGCGGGTTCCAGCACCACGACCTCGTGGCCGCGTGCGGACAATTCCCGCACGATGCCGCGCTGGAAATGGGCGTTGCCGTGATTCCAGCACGACACCACGGAATGACTGAACAGAACGAATTTCATGGCCGGGCGGCTCCTGACTCGGGGCTGGCGGGGGCCGGGGACGATGCATCCGGTTGCGGCCGGCCGGCATGGCGTGCCAGAACCCCGCCATAGAGCGCGAGCAATGCCTCGGCCTGTCGCGTCGGCGAGAAGGTGGCGGACCGGGTCATCGCCAGCAATCCCAGACGGCCGCGCGCCACCGGATCGCCGGCCAGCCGGTTCACGGCATCGCGGGCCGCAGCCGGATCGTTGGGGTCGACGAACAGGGCGCAGTCCTCCCACAATTCGCGATGGGTGGGGATGTCCGACAGCACCAGGGCCGCACCGGCGGTGGCGGCTTCCAGCACCGCCAGCCCGAAGGGTTCGTAAAGCGACAGCGAGACGAAGACCGGCGCCCGCGCCAGCCGGCGGCGCAGCGTGTGATGATCGAGCACGCCCAGCGCCGTGACATGCGACACCGCGACCGCGAGGCCCGCGGGATCGTCGAGCGGTCCTGCTATGTCCACCGGCCAGATCATGCCTTCGGCGGCGGCATCCAGCACGGCGAGGTTCTTGGCCGGATCCCACCACCGCGCCGCCGCCAGCACCCGCTGATCCCTGGGCGCCGCCAGCACCCGCTGATCCCTGGGCGCCGCCATCACCGGCCGGGACGCGTTCGCCACCACATGCAGATCGGGCAGGGCGCCATAGATGGCGGTGACGTCATCGGCGAAGGCCTGCGAGGGGCACAGCACCGCGTCGGCGGCGGCAAGCCCGCGCGCGGTGGCGTGATTGTGCCAGACGAGATCGGCCGGCAGCGTCTGGCCGCGCACGGCACGCCACCATGTCGCCATGCAGGAATGGGCGGCGGCGATGCGTGGCAGTTGCGGGTCGACGAACGGCAGAAAGGGCGGATTGTTCAGATGCAGGATATCGGGCGCCGCCCGCGCCACGGCATCGGCGACGATCCGGCCGCTTCGCGCCAGCGCATCGGGGCCGTCGACCTGCCAGTCGAGCGGGGTATGCGCCCAGGACAGCGCGATGCCGGCCTCGGCCGCCTCGGCGATTTGGCGCTGCGACGGATCGGGGCCGATGCCGAGCAGGCTGGCGGCGATCGTTCGGGGGGCGGCCCCCGGCACCGCCTGCGCACGGCCGTTGAGCGCGCGCGCGGCATCCATGGCATAACGCCAGACGCCCCCCACCGCATCGGCGGTGATCAACAGGCTCAGAGGCGGGGTCAGCGACCGCATGCCGCCTCCAGACGCGCCAGCGCCACCGGCCGCTCGTCCTGAATGTCGCTGAACCGGTCGAAGGCCGCGAGGTAGTGGTCATGCGCCCGTTCCCAGGCATGATCGTCGGGCAGGCCCCACATCTGGCGGTACTGGGGCGAGGCGGGATAGGGATAGAGCGGCACCGGATCATTCGCCCACACGCCCTGGCCCTGCACCAGATCGCGCCAGGCGGAAACCTCGGCCGGGTCATCCTCGGGCGTGCCGATCAGATTGGCCTGGACGAAGGGCACGTGTTCGCGTGCCGTGATCAGCAGCCGGGTCAGCTCGTCGGTGCCGATCCGGCAGCGCTTGTCGAGGGCGGCCCGGCCGGCGACGGTGAGGCTTTCGACTCCGGCCTCGATCGACACGCAGCCAGCCCGACCCAGCAGCGCCAGCATGTCGGGCTTCCACAGATCGATGCGGGTCTGGATGCCGAAGCGGATATCGCGGGCGACCAGCGCCTCCAGCAGCGGCTTCTGGGGCAGGAAGATCTCGTCGATGAAATAGAGATAGGTCACGCCCTGCGCGATCAGCCGGTCGATCTCGGCCAGCAGCAGGTTCAGGTCGCGGCGGCGATAGCGATCGCGGAAATCGAGCTTGGCGCAGAAGGTGCAGGCATAGGGGCAGCCGCGCGAGGCTTCCACCTCGGCGCCGGGGCCGTCGGGGGCGGCATCGAAGCGGTGATGATGATGGCGGTGACGCCGCACCCAGTCGTCGGGCCAGGCGAGCGGCGGCAGGTCGGTGAAGCGGCTGGCATGGCCGGTGCCGTTGACCCGGAGCGTGCCGTCGCGGTCGATCCAGGCGGTGGCGGCGACGCGGGTCATGGCGGACCGGCCGCCGGCATCGGCCAGGGCTGCCACCACCTCTTCGCATTCGCCCATCACCACGGCATCGGCCTTCAGCTTGCGCAGGGTGGGGCCGGGGGTGGTGGAGCCATGCGGGCCGACCGCGACGACCAGCCCGCCCCGGCGGTTCAGATCGCGGATGAAGGCCGCCGGCACCCGCAGTTCCGGCTGGGCACAGCGCCAGAACAGATAGGTGGGAGCGGTGGTGACCACGGTCATCGCGGGGCTGAAATCCGCGACCAGGGCCGCGGCATCGGCGCTGTCGATCGCCTGAAGATGGGCGTCGATCAGCAGCACCTCATGGCCGGCGGCCTCCAGCATCGCGCGGGTATAGCCCAGTTCCAGCGGCAGATGGGGCTCGCGGCAGCCGAAATAGATGCTGCCGTCGAAGGTCCAGGGCGGATTGACGAGCGCGATCTTCATGCCATGAGACTCCATTGCTTGCGGCCACCGCCATCGGCGCCGGCTGCCCGCTCCGCCAGGGTGGCGGGGGGTGCGGCACCGGTGATGGCGGTGCCGTCTTCGACCAGCCAGTCGTGCAGGCTTGTCAGCCCCGCCTTCCACGGGATCTGGCGGCGCCAGCCGGTGGCGGCCTCCAGCCGCCTGGTATCGGCCACGAACCACAACTGGTCGCCGGTGCGCGGCGGCTCGAACCGGGTGATCACCGGCCGGTCGGTCAGGCGGGCGATTTCGTCCAGCACCGTCATCAGGCTGACGGCGTTGGTGGGGCCGCCGCCCAGATTGAAGGCGCGGCCGGCATGGGTGGTGATCTGGTCGCGCAGCAGCAGATAGGCCGCGACCGCGTCGTGCACATGCAGGATGTCGCGCACCTGATGACCATCGCCGAACAGGGTGATGGTCTCGCCTTTCAGCGCCCGGATCAGGAAATGCGCCACCCAGCCCTGATCCTCGGTGCCGAACTGGCGGGGGCCATAGATGCAGCTCATCCGCAGCACCGCCGCGGGCAGGCCGAAGGAGCTGGCGTAATCCAGCACATACTGGTCGGCGGCCCCCTTGGAACAGCCATAGGGCGTGGCAAGGTCAAGGCTGTGGCCTTCGTCGATGCCGCCCTGACGCAGGCGCGCATCGACCGGCAGATGGCCTTGCGGCCCCTGTTCCAGCGCCAGATGGGTCAGATGGCCATAGACCTTGTTGGTGCTGGCGAAGACCAGCGGGGTCGGGTCGGATTTGGCACGCAGCGCCTCCAGCAGATGGAGCGTGCCGGCGGCGTTGATGGCGAAGTCTTCGACCGGTGCCGTCAGGCTTTCGGTCACCGCCACCTGGGCCGCCAGATGAAACACCGATCCGGCGTCGCCGGCGGCCTCGCTCAGGGCATCGAGGTCGCGGATGTCGGCGGCATGCAGCGCCACATGGTTGCCGTGGCGGGCGCGCAGCCAGTCGACATTGGTGCTGACCCCCGGCCGGCTGAGGTTGTCGAACAGGATGACGTCCTCGCCCTGCGTCAGCAGCGCGTCGGCCAGATTGCTGCCGATGAAGCCGGCGCCACCGGTGATCAGCACCGGAGACGCGGCCCGGCGGCGGGTGGTGCCGCGGGTGGTGCCGGCAGGGTCGGCATCGCCATCGTCGGCGCGGCGCGGGCTGTCTTCGCTGATCGCGATCTTGCGGCGCACGGCGGCGACCCCGCCCTGGCGCAGCAGCCGGGCCAGCAGCTTGTCGCGGCCGCGATCGTCCAGCATACCCATGTGGTAATGGCGGATGTCGAACTGGCGGCCTTCCTGCACCGCCACATCGGGCGGCAGGTCGCGCAGGCCATACCAGTACAGCCGGTCGGCCGGCGCATCCAGCGCCTGAAGGAAACGCCGGGCCTGTTCGCGCTGGTCGTGACGCCAGGTGGAATAGCCGCCTTCGGTGATCCAGATCCCGGCCCGGGGATGATGACGGTCCAGCAGGTCGCGCAGAGCGGTGATATGCCGGGTCCAGCCTTCCCAGCCGCCGGCCTCGCTGTCCCAGGTGCCGGGAAAACCGTGGATGCCAACGGCGGACACCGTGCCCAGCACGCCGCGCTCGCCCATCAGCTCCAGCCAGTTCAGGTCGAAGGGGCACGGCCCCCCCAGCACCACCGGCCAGCCGCGATGTTCGGACCACCAGGCGGCGGCGCCGATCATCTCGCAGAAGATCCGCCAGTCGGGATCGGCCCGCCAGTCCCAGTCCAGCAGGTTGTTGGGCTCGTTCCAAAGCTCGATGCGCGGGAAATGGTGGCCATAGCGGCTGAGGGCCAGATCGACGAAATCGGCCAGATCCTGCGGCCGATGCGGCGGGCCGGCGCTGGTGCCGGTGCGCGACAGCGATGGCGGGGTGTAATGAATGCAGGGCAGCACCTCCACCCTGGCCGCCAGGGTCGGAATCAGCCAGTCATACCAGTCCTGGCCGCCGGGCGCGTGGAAATCCGCCCAGGAGAGATGCGTGCGCAACCATGATGCGCCCAGCGCCTCGATATGGTCCAGGCTGTCCAGCACCCGCATATGATCGCCGGGGCGGAACCATTCGGCGACCCCGAAGGCCGGGTCTTCAGCGGCCCTGTTTTCGGAAGAGGCTGATGTCATACCACCAGCCCCCGCGTCTCAAGCTCCTGATGGGCCTGACGCACGCGGTCCTGAGCCTGCTGGGTCGATACCCAGTCGACCAGTTCCAGAACCGTGTCTTCCAGCGGCAGTTCGGGTTGGAAACCAAGCCGGGCGCGGGCGCGGGTGATGTCGGCGAAACAGTGCCGTACATCGCCGACCCGCGATTTCTGCAGAATCTGCGGCGCCAGATCCTCGCGGTCCATGGCGCCGGCCAGCAGCCGCGCCACCTGCGACACGGTATAGATCCGGCCGCTGGCGATGTTCAGGATCTCGCCACCGAGGCCCGGGGTTTCCAGAGCCAGACGGAAGGCGCGGGCGACGTCGCGGACATGGACGAAATCGCGATGCTGCTCGCCATCCTCGAACACCATCGGCGACTGGCCGTTCAGCAACCGGCCGGCAAAGATCGCCAGCACCCCGGTATAGGGGTTCGACAGCATCTGGCCGGGGCCGAAGGTGTTGAACAGCCGCAGGCTGATCGCCTCGATGCCATAGGCGGCACCCAGGATCAGGGTCATCTGTTCCTGATCGAACTTGGTCAGAGCATAGATCGAGGCGAGGTCCGGGCGCTTGGTCTCAGGGGTCGCGGCCGGAATCAGCGGCCGGCCGTCGGCGGTCACCGGATCCCAGCGGCCGGTCTTCACGGCCTCGGCCGTGCGACGGACATCCTCGACGGCGGCGCCTTCAGGGGTGAGGTACAGCCCCTCGCCATAGACGCTCATCGACGAGGCGACGATCACCTTGCGCACGCCGCTGTTGACCACCTGCTGCATCAGCACGGCGCTGCCCAGCGTGTTGACCGACACATAGCGGTCGATCTCGTACATGCTCTGGCCGACACCCACGTCGGAGGCCAGATTGATCACCGCATCGGCGCCGTCCAGCGCCGTGGTCACCGCCATGGGGTCGCGCACATCCCCCCGGATGAACTCGACCGCTGCGGGCAGGCCCCCGGATGGCGACGGCGACGGGCCATGCGCCTGTTCGATCAGGCTGTCCAGAACCCGGACCCGGTGCCCGGCCCGCAACAATTCGGTGCAGACATGCCGGCCGATGAAGCCGGCACCCCCTGTGATCAGGACTGTGCTCATGCGGTTGTCTTCCCGGTATCAGTCCGGTGGGCGTCGGCCCGCCGGCTCGTGATGTCAGGAGCAACAACTGCTCGGCCAGGAAAAGGTTTCCTGCTGCTGTAGATGATCCGGCAGCAGAAGAAGCGGGGACGGAGAAGAAGAAGAAGATGAAGAAGATGAAGAAGGCGGCCGGGCCGCCGACAGCCTCAACTGTCGGCGATCCCCGGCCTGGTGGACTGGCGCTGCTCGCGCGTCGTCAGGCGGTCCTGCCGCCGACGGCTGCCGCCGACCACGTCATCAAGGAAATCATGCTCGTCGTCGCTGTCGAGCAGGCGCAGCAGCGCGGTCCGCGCCCGGCTGACCCGGCTCTTGATCGTGCCGAGGGCGCAGCCGCAGATCTCGGCCGCTTCCTCGTAACTCATGCCGCCGCCACCGACCAGCATCAGCGCCTCGCGCTGATCGGGCGGCAGCTTCTGCACCGCCTCGTCGACCAGCCGCAGCTTCAGCGACCATTCCTGCGAGGGCTTCACATGCACACCGGGCAGGTCTTCGACGACCAGAACCGGCTCGCGCTGCTGCTTATGATACAAGGTGTAGAATGTATTGCGCTGGATGGTGAACAGCCAGGCGCGGAGATTGGTGCCGGCGGTGAACTGACGGGCGTTGGCGATCGCCTTCATCAGCGTTTCCTGTACCAGATCATCGGCCTCGCAGGCGCTGCGGGTCAGGGATCGAGCGAAGGCGCGCAGGGACGGGATCAGGTTGACGATCTCATCATGGAGGGCGGGCTCATCATGGAGCGTGGGCTCGTCATGGCGAGGCGGTTGGTGTTGTTCCATCATGCGTGGCCTTTGTCCGTTGCTTGTCGCGTCAGATGCACTGGATGGCGTTGGCCTGCCCCTGCTTCGGAACACCGCAACGCGACTGGCAGGTGATTGCCCCGTCGTCGAAGTCGGATCATTCTGCGCCCTTTGTCGTGGCATCCGTGTGTCCTCCCTGTTCCAACGGGCGGTTGCGGAGTGATGCGTGCAAATGACCCGGTATCGTTAATTGGTTAAAATTGACTCTTTCCTCACCTGAGCCAATCCAACCGGTCGTCCGTGAAACATATCTTATGCAAATCGCATCGTCAGTGGGCTCAGAGGTAGTGGTATCGATGCGCTACTCAAGAACCCTATCCCCAAAAGCACCAGGCTTCTTTAATCTGAATTAATGCACAAGGTGCGCACCTGATGCAGGCATAGATGCTGGTGGCCGGTCTTCTGCCGCTCCGGCGTTAACCATTCCGGGCTCTACGACCCGCGTATGGCGGGCGGCGGTGGCCGTGTACGGCGCGACGGCGCGACCTGTGCCGACCGCGGCCTCCGCATCAAACGGCCGCAGCCCCCCGGTTGGGCGCCGGGGGGCTGCGGTGGGTGGCGGGTGGGGTTGTCGACAAAGTGCGGCCGGGTGGAACGGCGGCGGCGCAGGTGCCCGTCAGCGCACCAGTATTTCAACCAGGACGACGGCACATATAAATAATATTGTCAGGACGCCGACGACGATCAGCCCGCGCGGCACCCGGCGCGGCTGGCCGCCTCCATGCGGGGCGAAGCGGCCGCCGCTCAACCCCGGGGCGTTCACCGGATCGGGGCGCCGGCCGAGTTCCTGCGCGGTGGCGATGCCCACCGCCGCCGCATCGGGCGGCGTGCCGGCCGCCTCGTCATCGGTGCCAAGACCGGCCGCCGCCGGATCGACCAGGGGCACCTTGTCGCCGGTCTCGCCGCGGTCGATGCGATCGCGGAGCTGGGCCGCGGTGGGCGCGCCGCCATCTGCCATGTCCGGGCGACCATCAAGGTCGCCGGGGGCGGGCGGGATCGGCGCCAGATGGTCGCCGGCCGGGCGGGTGGTCCGGGGGTCACGGGATGGCTGCTGCGCGCGGGACGGGCTTGTGTCAGACATGTGGCAACTCCGGTGGGGCTCCTGACGTCCGGTATCGACCTCGCGTCCGGCAAGGGCCCGGATCGTGGTTCAACGGCTTGCGGACGAGCCTGTTCCACGGTTGCCGTCATCGGCATAGAAGGCCGCCACCGCCGCGATGTCGGCATCGGTCAGACCGTGGGCGGCGCGCGCCATCAGATGGGCATGGCTGCCGCCGCCGCGCGCGCCCGCGCGCCACAGATGCAACTGGGTTTCCAGATAGGGCCGGTCCTGACCGGTGAGGCGTGGAAAGCCGGGGCGCGGTTGCGTGATGGCGCCATCGACGGCAACCCCGCCATGGCAACTGCCACAGGCCGGTACCCGCTGATCGGGCAGACCTTCGGCGGCGATGGCGCCACCACGGTCGGTGATCTGCCGACGAATGTCATCCGGCGCGGCGGCCGGCTGCGCCGGCTGTTGCGGCCGCTGCCCGGCATAATGACGGGCGAGGCGGGCGATCTCGTCGTCGCTGAGCCCGCTTGCCGCCAATTGCATGATGCCCGAGGCGCGCCGACCATCGCGATAGGCGGCGAGGCTGGTGGCGAGATAATCGGCCGACTGGCCGCCGATCACCGGAAACGCGCCGCCATCCGACCCGCCATCGATGCCATGACAGGCGACGCAGCCGGCTAGAACCGGATTGGTCGTCCCCGCCGCCCCCGCCTCGCCCGCCGCCCCCGGTGCGGCCGCGCCACGCAGACGGTCATAGCCCGCCTCGTCCATATCGGGCAGGGCGCGCAGAAAGGCGACCATCGCCCAGACCTCGTCATCGCGCGGCGGCGCCGGCCATGCCGGCATGCCGCTGAACTTCACGCCATGCTTGACGATGGTGAACAACTCCGCCGGCGCCCAGGCATGGGCGGAATTGTCCAGGCCCGGCGGCGCCGGGGTCATCTGATAGGGCACGGGGCCGGTGGCCTTGCCCGGTGCGCCATGGCAGAAGCGGCAGGATGCCTCGAAATGTCCGGCGGCGCGCCGGACCAGCACCGGATCGTCGACGATGGCGGGCTCCTCGACCGACATGGCGTTCAGTTGCACGGAATTCTGCATCACCCAGTGCAGGAACCAACTGGTGACGCGCCAATGCCCGGAACTGGCCGAGATCGGCATCAGCCCGATCCACAGCCCGATGGTGACCACGGCGGCAAGCACGGCCAGCCCCGAGGCCAGATGGCGGATATGGATCTTCATGACGCCGTCTCCCCGGTCTGGCGGAACATCCGTGCCATCAGCACCACGCCGCCGGCCAGATAGGCCGCCCCGCCCATCAACAACATGATGATGCCGCCGAACTGCTGGTCGGCGATGACCGCGAGCGGGTCGATATCGGTGCCGTGCAACCCGGCGAGCGCATGGGAATAGAGCGGCCGGCCGGCGAAGGCGATCAGCGCGCCGAGCAGGGTCATGTGAATTGAGGTGAGCAGCAGGCCCAGCGTGCCCAGCAGGCTCTGGCCCCGGGGCCCGCGCGCGCCCCGGCCCAGACAGGCGATCCAGACCACCAGGCCGGCGGCAAGAAAACTGCCCTGTTCAAGGATATAGCCGGTGCCGCTTGTGCGCGCCCAGCCGTGCAGCAGCGGCGCATGCCAGCCCCAGACCACCAGCAACTCGACCAGCGAGGCCGGCAGCGGCCCGAACAGAAGCGGATGACGCGGGGTCGGATCATACCGGCTGCCGGCGATGCCGATGGCGATCAGCGGCGCCACGACGGTGACCAGCCCCATATGCACCGCCATATGGGCGGCAAAGGACGTGGCGGAGGCCCGCGCCAGCGGCCCCGCCCACAACGCCGCCAGCACGACCAGCCCGGCCGCCACCGGCAGCCAGAGGGCGGCCGGCAGCCGCACCGCCGCCGCCGGCCGGGTGGGGCGGGATAGCCGGGTGGGGCGGGGTACTGGCGCGGCCATCAGCGGCAATCCGTCATGAACACGGCCGGCAGGCCGCTATAGATGACCGCGACGAAACTGAGCGCCGCGACCAGAAAGGTCGCCGCCCCCATCTGGCGCCGGCGGTCCTTCAGCGTCGGGGCGTCGTGGGGGCTGGTCTCCATGCTGAAGCCGGTATAGCGGTGCGCGGCCACGGCCGCGGCCAGAATGAACACCAGCGCCAGACCGGTGGCGATGGCGATGGCGATGCGCACCACGCCCAGATCCCACCCCTTGGCGCAGGCAATGGCGGCGAAAACATAGGCGAACAGGAAGTGCAGCGCCCAGACCGTGGGCGGTGCGATCAGCGTGAGCAGATTGGCGCGGTCTGGTCTGGTCAGCATGATGATCCGGTCCTTGGGCCTCGTCGTCTTCGGGTGGGGGTGGGGCTTCGGGTGGGGGGCATCGTCAACTGGCCAGCGGGAACAGGCCGGTCACCGCCACGGTGACCACGGCGGTGATGACCGCGAAATGCCAGTAGAGCACGATGTTCTGAAGGTCGATGTCATGGGCGGGGCCCAGATGGCCGGCATGGCTGCGCGCGCAGCAATAGAGCTGCATGATCACCCCCACCACCAGATGCAGCGCCGTCCACAGCGCGATCACCCAGACGGTGGCGTCATAGACATGCGCCGCCGGATCGAGCCCGGTCATGGTGATGGCCATGACCAGCGCCGCCCCCGAACCCAGTGCCGCGGCGGCGGCCAGAACCAGGGCCGCACGGGTGCGGGCGCCAAGCCCGGCGGTGTTGGCGCGGCGCGCGGCGAGGGTGAGGCCCCAGGCGATCACCGCCAGCAGCCCGGCGATCGCCGGCCAGACCTGCCCCGGCCCGGTGGTGCCGGCGGGCGGGAAATCGGTGTGGATGGTCCAGTAGAAGAAATAGCCGAAGATCAGGCTGGCAAAGGCGGTGCTGTCGCCGACCATGGTGATGAACATCGCCCACCAGCCGACGGATCGCGGGCCCGAACCATAGAGCGGCAGCGTCAGCCCGCGCCCGGCATCGATGGTGGCGGCCTCAGGAATGCGGGCGGTGCCGGTCCACAGCCAGACGATGATCACGCCGATGCCGATCACCCCCGATATCAGCGCCGGCGTCCACCAATGGAAAGTGGCGCCGATGAACGAGAAGCCGACGAAGATGGCGGCGAGCATCGGCAGGAAGGAGTTGGCCGGCAGGCGCAGCACCTGTTCGGGTTCGGCATCCAGCACGCTGGTGATCAGGGTTTCACGTCGGCCGGCGGCGGCATCGGGCAGATAGCCGCGGCCCTGGTCGATGTCGTCGGAAATCCCCGGCTGGTCCCAGAGGGGATAGCGGCTGGTGACATGGGGCACCGACCGCACGCCCCAGGCTTCGTCGTCCATGGTCGACCATTCCAGCGTGCCGGCCTTCCACGGGTTGGGTGGGGCGGTGCGCTTGCCCGGGCGCAGAAGATCCCACACCACCACCAGCACCCCCGCCGCCATGACGAAGGCACCGACGGAGGAGACGAGGTTCAGCCAGTCCCAGCCATGGCCGGCCGGGTAGGTGAACACCCGGCGCGGCATGCCCCGCAGGCCGGTGAAATGCATCGGCAGGAAGGTGATGTTGAAGCCCGCGAACATCAGCCAGAAGGCCCATTTTCCCAGCCGGTCCGACAGCATCTTCTTGGCGACGAACGGATAGAAATAGTACAGGCCGCCGATCAGCGGAAAGAACATGCCGCCGATCAGGGTGTAGTGCAGATGGGCGACGATGAAATGGGTGTCATGGGCCTGCCAGTCGAAGGGCGCGATGGCGACCATCACCCCGGTCAGGCCGCCGAAGACGAAGATCGCGAGCGAGCCCGCCGCATAGAGCATCGGCACCGCGAAGATCACCCGCCCCGCCAGCATGGTGGCCAGGAACACGAAGATCTGCACACCGGTCGGGATCGCCACCGCTTCCGACGCCGCCGAGAAGAAGCCCAGCGATATCGCCGGCAGGCCGATGGTGAACATGTGATGCGCCCACAGGCCGAAGCTGAGAAAGCCGGTGCCGACGGCGGCCAGCACGATCCAGCCATAGCCGACGATCGGGGTCTGCGCGAAGGTGGGCACGATCATCGCCATCAGCGCGATCGAGGGCAAAAAGATGATGTAGACCTCCGGATGCCCGAAGATCCAGAACAGATGCTGCCACAGCACCGGATCGCCGCCGCGTGCCGGGTCGAAGAACGGCCAGTCGAGCAGGCGCTGCGCCTCGAACAGGATGTCGCCGGCGATCAGTGGCGGGAAGGCGAACAGGATCATTCCGGCAACGATCAGCACATACCAGCAATAGAGCGGCATCAGATGGATGCGCATGCCCGGCGGCCGGCATTTCAGCACGCCCACGATCAACTCCACCGCCGCCGCGATCGAGGCGATCTCGATGAATGACAGGCCCAGCAGCCAGATATCGGCGCCGATGCCGGCGGTGTCCTTGTTGGTCGCCAGCGGCGGATACATGAACCAGCCGCTGTCGGGGGCGGCGCCGAAGAAGATCGACCCGGCGACGAACACCCCGCCGATGACGAAGCACCAGAAGCCGAACGCCGACAGCCGGGGAAACGGCAGATCGCGCGCCGCCAGCATCTGCGGCATGATCAGGATCGCCACCGCTTCGAAGATCGGCACGGCGAACAGGAACATCATCATCGTGCCGTGCAGGGTGAACAACTGGTTGTAGAAACCCGGCGTCACCAGATCGTTGTCGGGCACGGCGAGTTGCGCGCGCACCATCAGCGCCAGCACCCCGGCGAACAGGAAGAAGAAGAAGGCGGTGACGCTGTACCACACGCCGACCTCGGTGTTGTTCACAGCCGACCAGTAGCGCCAGCCGCGCGGCGTGAGCCAGGTACGCCTGAGCCGCGCCGCCTGGGCCAGCCGCAGATCCTCGTCCTCCTGGCGCTGCTGCTGGTCGTGGGCGGTCATTCCAGGCTCTCCAGATAGGCTGAGAGGTCGGCCAGGGCCTGCGGCGCCAGCATGCCATAGGGTGGCATCAGCACCCCCGGCTTGACCGTGGTGGTGGCGCTGATGAAATCGGCCAGACGCGCGGGGGTGTTGGGCAGGATGCCGGCGCCGATGCTGTGGCGCCCGCCGATCCGGGTGAGATCGGGGCCGATGGTGCCCCGCGCGTCGGTGCCGCGCACGCTGTGGCAGGCGCCGCAACCCTGATCGGCAAAAATCCTGGCCCCGCGCGCGGCCGGCGTGCCGGGGGCCGGGCTCCGCGCGGGGCCGGCCTGATCGGCCAGCCAGCGGTCGAAATCGGCCTGCGGCATCACCTCGGCCGTCAACGCCATCAGGGCATGGGCGGTGCCGCAGAATTCGGCGCAGGCGCCGCGATAGACGCCCGGTCTGGTCGGCTTCAGCGTCAGCCGGGTGGTACGGCCGGGGATCATGTCGATCTTGCCGGCAATGGCCGGGATCCAGAACGAATGGATCACGTCGGGGCTGTTCAGCACCAGATCGACCTCGGCACCGGCCGGCAGGCGGATTTCATTGGCCGACACCACCGGCGTGCCGGCGGCCGGGTGGCCGGCGGGCGGGTGATAGACCACCCGCCACCAGAACTGCTCGCCCACCACCTCGATCGTCAGATCGCCGCCGCCCGTGCGCAGTTCGGGCATCAGCCGCAGCCCGTGGACCAGCAGCGCGGTCAGCACCACGGTCGGGAAGATGGCGCCCATGGCGATGATGAACCGCTTGGCCTTGAACAGGCTGATCGGGCGCCTGCGGCGGGCGGCATGGATGGCGATCGCCATCACCATCACCCAGATGATGCCGGCACCGGTCAGCATCACCCAGAACAGCGACGCCACCCGTTCGGCGCCGATGCCGGCCGGATCCAGCGTCGACTGAATGCCGGTGCAACCGCCAGTCAGTAATATGGCGCCAGTCAGCAATATGGGGGCTGAGACACCAATGGCGATCAGGCGTCGCCTGCGATCCGGGCGGTCAGCCATTCGGCGACGCCTGGTTGTCCGGCAGCGCCTGGTTTTTCGGCAGCGTATAGGCGATGACCGCATCGCCGGCATCGGTGCCGAGCGAGCCATGGCCGCCGGCCACCACCAGCAGATATTGCCGGCCATCGCGGCCCAGATAGCTCATCGGCGTTGCCTGGCCGCCGGCGGGCAGGCGGTCTTCCCACAGCCGGCGACCGGTTTCCAGGTCATAGCCGCGGACGTCATTGTCGATCGTGCCGCTGATGAAGGCGGTGCCGCCGGCGGTGATCAGCGGCCCGCCCAGATCGGGCACGCCCATCTCGAAGGGCAGCGGCACCGGCGCGCGGTCGCGGACCGTGCCGTTCCGGCGCATCCAGGCGATCTCGCCGGTGCGCAGATCGGCGCCGGCGACATAGCCCCAGGGCGGCGCCTGACAGGGCAGGCCCAGCGGCGACAGCATCGGGCCGATATCGACCGCGAAGGGCGCGCCGAAATTCTCGTTCAGGCCGGGCGGGCCATCGGAGACATAGGTGTCGGTGTCGTTGTCACGCGGGATCAGCCGGATGACGAAGGCGAGATAGGCCGGTGTCGCGAACAGCACCTGCCGTTCCGGGTCGACCGCGACGCCGCCCCAGTTGAACACCCCGAAATTGCCCGGATAGACCAGGGTGCCGCGCACCGAGGGCGGGGTATAGGCGCCGTCGTAATCCAGGCTGCGATAGCGGATGCGGCAGGCGAGCTGATCAAACATGGTGGCGCCCCACATGTCGCGTTCCCGAAGCGGCGGCGGGCGGAACGACAGCGCCGATGCCGGCTGGGTGGGGGCGGTATGGTCGCCCTCGGCCGCGCCCTGCGGGGCCGGCTCTTCGGTCACCGGCAGCAGCGGATCGCCGGTGCGGCGGTCGAGCACGAAGATGTCGCCCTGTTTGGTGGGCTGAACCAGCGCCGGCACCGTGCCGTCGGGCCGGGCGCGCGGGCTGTCCGGCATCGCCAGATCGACCAGGGTCGGCTGGGCCGGCACGTCGCGGTCCCACAGATCGTGATGCACGGCCTGGAACACCCAGCGCACCTGACCGGTGGCCAGATCGAGCGCGGTGACCGAGGAGGAAAACCGCTCGACGCTGTCGGATCGGCGGCCGCCCCACTGGTCGGGCGGCTGGTTGCCGATCGGCAGATAGACCAGCCCCAGATCTTCGTCGACGCTGCCGATCGACCAGCTATTGGGCGAGTTTTCGGTATAGCTCTGGCCGTCCTCGATCGGCTGGGTGGCATCGGGATTGCCGGTGTCGAAGTTCCACACCAGCGCGCCATTGTCGATGTCATAGGCGCGGATCACGCCCGAGGGGTCGCTGGTCGAGACATTGTCGTTGACCGCGCCGCCGATGACGATCAGCTCTCGCGTCACCACCGGCGGCGAGGTGGAATAATAGAAGCCTTCCTTCAGGTTCGGCATGCCGCGCCACAATTGTATCGCGCCGTCCTCACCGAAATCGCGGCAGACATCGCCGGTCCGGGCATCCAGCGCGATCAGCCGGGCATCGGCGGTGGGCATGAAGATCCGGGCCACACAGGGGGCCTGCCGGTCGGGGGGCGTGGCGGGGTCGGCGGCCTCGCCCAGATGGTATGACACGCCCCGGCAGGTGAGGTGCTGGCGGTTGGCGCTGTCGGGCACCTCTGGGTCATAGCGCCAGCGCTCGCGGCCGGTCTCGGCATCCAGCGCGATCACATGGTTATGGGGCGTGCATAGATAGAGCGTATCGCCCACTTTCAGCGGCGTGACCTGATAAGTGGTCTCGTCGGGGTCGGTGGGCTTGCGGACATCGCCGGTGTGATAGGTCCAGGCGACATCCAGCCGGTCGATGGTCTGCGGCGTGAACTGGTCGAGCGGGCTGTAACGCTGGCCGCCTTGCGTGCGGCCATAGGCGTGCCAGTCTCCGGCCGGCACGCCGCCGCTATCGGGGGGCAGATCGGCCACGGCCTGCATGGGCAGGCGGCCATCGATGCCATGGGATGGCACGGCCATGGCGATCGCCGCCACGACGATGGTGGCCGCCAGCGCCAGCGGCAGCGGCAGGGCCCGTGGCGCCAGCGCCCGCACACCCAGCCGCCGGGTCATCCACGGCATGGCCAGCCACAGCCCCAGCACCACGATGACGTCGCCGCGCGGCGCCAGTTGCCACCAGTCGAGCCCCGCTTCCCCGACCGCCCAGACCAGCGAGGCCAGGGTGAGCAGGGCATAGGCCCAGAGCGCGGCGGCGTGGCCGCGGAACAGCAGCCATGCGATGATCAGGAAGCCCAGACCTGCGGCGACGTAGTACCAGGAGCCACCATGTGCCGCCAGCCAGCCGCCGGCCGCGACCAGACCCAGACCGATGATCAGAAACACCAGCGCGGTCAGGACCAGCAGGGTCGATCGCCGGTGGGTGGGGATCTCGGGCATGGGCTGTCTCCGCGTCGGGGTGGGGGCGCGTCTGTCCGGTCAACCGGGTTGGCCACGCGCAGGTTCCACAACCGGCCGCGGAAAATGCCGGCTCATGCATGACGCGGGCATGAGGCGGCGGTCAGCCGCTGACCAGAACCGCCACCGGCAGCCGGGCGAGCAGCCCCGCGACCGCGACACCGCCGGCGGTAAGCCCGATACTTTCGCCGGTCAGCGCGTCGTGGTGGTGGCCGGCCAGATCGTCGGGGATCTCGATCAGCGTGTCGGCCCAGCCTTCACGCGGGACCAGCGGCAGGCCGCCTTCGGGCAGCAGACGGTCGGCGAGGCGCGAGACCAGCACGATGACATGGCCAAGCGGTCCCGCCTGACCCGGCCCCGCCTCATCGTCCGCGCCGTCGGGATCGTGCTGGCGGGCGAAGGCCAGGACATGGGCGGCGGCGGGACCGGTGACCGTCAATGGCCGATAGGCGCCTTCGGTGAACAGCAGCGGGTCGCGCGTCCGCAAAGCCAGGACGGCCGCCAACACCGCCTGTTTGGCGGCGCCATGATCGCGCGGCATCTCGATCAGTTGATCGGGCGGGATTTGCTGGTTCAGCAAACCGGCCAGCGCCTCGTGATCGACCGGCCGGCGATTGTCGGGGTCGACCAGCGACAGATCCATCACCTCGGTGCCCTGATAGATGTCGGGGATGCCGGGGCTGGTGGTGTGCAGCACGCTCTGGGTCAGGCTGTTGATCAGGGCGGCGGGGGCAAGCCGGCGCACGAACCGGTCCAGTGCGGCCGGAAACTGCGCCTCCGGCCCCAGAATGGCGCGCAGGAACGCGGTACAGGCGGCTTCATAGGCGGTGTCCGGCACCACCCAGTTCGACCGGCGCTTGCCTTCGCGCAGCGCCTTGACCAGCCAGCCCTCCACTCTGGGCAGGATGTCGGCCGCCACCGCGGCCAGACTGTCGGCGGTGCTGTCGGTGCCCGCGGGCCAGACGCCGATCAGGGTCTGATACAGCATCACCTCATCGGCCGGATGGGGGGCCGTGCGTGCGGCGTCGCCGGGATCGCCCTGGCCATCGACCTCATGTCCGTGCCGCAATGGCGCGTTCATCCGCCGCCAGGCGCGCAGGGTCTGCGCCCATTCGTCGGTCATCTGGCTGAGCACGGCGATGCGCATCCGGGCATCGGCGCCGCGTTTGTGATCGTGGGTGGCGGTGGCCAGAAGCCCGCGCGGGTGGCGGGCCTGCCGTTCCAGGCAGACGGCGTGGAAATCCTCGGGCGCCAGGGTCGGCGCATCGGGGTCGGCGCCGACCTCGTTGCACGACAGCAGCGGCGCCACGCGATAGAACAGGGTGTCTTCCACGGCTTTCGCGGCCAGTGGCGCGGTCAACTGCTGGAACCGGATCAAGGCGATCCGGCGCAGATCGGCGGCGGAGGGCGCCGTGCCCTGGCCGGCCTCGGACGCCGCATCGATCCCGCCCTGCTCCAGCGCCCTGCCGCCATGCAGCCAGTCGGCCAGCCGCTCCAGCGTCAGCCGGTCGCCCGCAGCGACTTGGGGGCGTGCCTGATCGACCGCGAAGGCGATGGTGGCGTCGCAAGCGGCGCTGTGGCCCTGGCCGTCATCATAGATCCGATAGACCGGGAACTGTGCCAGCACCTCGATCAGCACCCGGCGGATGCCGGCGCGGGTGATGTCGCGGTCGCGCCGGCGGCTCTGCGCCAGATCGGCGAAGGTGCGCACGCAGCGCTCAAGGTCGCTGTCGAAGGCGGTGGTCAGCACCTGCCGGCGGGCCAGAACCAGTTCGGCAGCCGGATCGCCAGGGCTCGAAAGGTCACCGGGGGCAGCCGTGACCTCCTGCCACAGGCGCCGCAACGGCCCGCGGCCCGACGGGTCATGCAGCAGGCACGACACGTCGTTCATGAAATCATAGCCGGTGGTGCCGTCGACCGGCCAGTCTTCGGGCAGCCGCTCGCCGGCGGCCAGGATCTTCTCGACCAGGATCAGTGGCGCCTGGGGCCGCGCCGCTTGGGACCGCCCCGTTTCCGGCCGCTTGCCGTGCAGATGGTCCAGCCGTGCCCGCAATATCCGGCAATAGGCGCCGGGATCGGCCAGTCCGTCGATATGGTCGATGCGCAGGCCGTCGATCAGGCCGGCGGCATACAGGTCGAAGATCGTGGCGTGGGTGGCCTCGAACACCGCCGGATCCTCGACGCGCACCGCCGCCAGTTCGCCGATATCGAAGAACCGCCGCCAGTTGACCTCATCGGCCGCCGTGCGCCACCAGGCCAGCCGGTAATGCTGGCGGTCGAGCAGGCGGTGCAGGGCGCGCGGGCCGCTTTCGGGCTCGCGGAAATCGGCCAGCACGGTGGCGATGGTGTCTTCGGTGGCGGCGCCATGGCGGTCGGCGCCGATCAGCAGGTCGTGATCCTCGGCCCGGACGGGAAAGCGGTTGCCGTGAACATCGATGAAGAACCGGCCGGCGTCGCGGTCGTAATCCAGCCGGATGTCGCCATTGGCCAGCGCCGTGTCGTAATCGCTGCCAAGGAAGGGGGCGTGGACCTTGCCCTTTAGGCGCGGATCGGGCGACCGCCAGTCGATATCGAACACCCGGGCATGTGGACTGGCCTCGCCTTTCTCCAGCACGTCCAGCCACCATGGGTTTTCAGGCCCCACCGCCATGTGGTTGGGCACGATGTCGACGATCAGCCCCATATCGTGGCGGCGCAGCGCCGCGACCAGCCGTTCCAGGCCGTCGCGGCCGCCGAGCGCGTCGCTGACCCGGGTGGGGTCGACCACGTCATAGCCGTGGGTGGACCCGCGCCGCGCGGTCAGGATGGGCGAGGCATAGACATGGCTGATACCCAGCCGGGCCATATAGTCGAGGGTCGCGATCGCGTCGTCGAAGGTGAAGCCGCTGTGGAATTGCAGGCGCATGGTGGCGCGGGGATGGATCATGACGGGTCACCTTTATGACGACGGCCAGAACCGAGCCTCGACAGCCGCCGGCGCGCGGCCGGAGTTTCAAGCAGATCGGGCACCGGGGCGGGCATCCGTCGGCGCCAGTTGGGATGCTCGGCGATGGTGCCGGGCAGGTTGGGCTGATCGCCCAGGCCGGCCAGATCTTCCAGCGGCGCCAGCACCAGCGGCGTCGGGGTCTGCCCCAAGAAGTTGAGTGTTCCGTCAATTACTGGATCTGCGGAGGCATGTGGCGCGGGCTCGATGCCATCGACACTGCCGGCGGCGTCCAGCGCCGACCACAGCCGGCTCCGGTCCAGCGCGCGCAGTTCGCGCAGGCTTTCCGAGGTCTCACCCGGGCCGAACAGGCCCAGACGCTCGCGCCAGTCGATATCGGCGCCGGCCCACCAGCCGGCGGTGGTCGGCAGGTCATGGGTGGTGGCGGTGGCGACCACCGACCGTTCCCAGCGATCGGGCGGCAGGAAATTATCGCCGGCGTCGCGTTCGAACCACAGCACCCGGGTGCCCAGAATGCCATGGGCGCCAAGCATGTCGCGGAAGCCCGCCGGCACGGTGCCCAGATCCTCGCCGATCACCACCGCGTGGTGCCGGCGCGATTCCAGCACCGTCGCGTGCAGCAGATCCTGCAAGGGATAGCGCAGATAGGCGCCCTCGGCGGGTGCCGCACCCTCGGGGATCAGCCATAGCCGCATCAGCCCCAGAATATGATCGATGCGGATGCCGCCGGCATGGCGCAGGGCGGCGCGCAGCATCTGGATATAGGCGGCATGACCGCTGGCGGCGAGCGCGCGGGGTGAAAAGGCGGCAAGCCCCCAGTTCTGGCCCAGCGGGTTGAACAGATCGGGCGGCGCGCCGATGGTGGCGCCGATCAGCATCTGGTCCTGATGACTCCACGCCTGGGCGCCGCTGCCATCGACCCCGATCGCCAGATCGGCGATCAGCCCCACCGGCATGCCGGCATCGCGCGCCGCCTGATGGGCGGCACTCAGGCCCCGGCTCGCCTGCCATTGCAGCATCAGCGCCCGCGCCACGGCGTCCTGATGGTCGCGGGCGAAGGCCGCCACGGCCGGCGAGCGCGGATCGCGAAACGCTTCGGGCCAGCCGCGCCAGCCATGGGGGGGATGGCCGTCGGTGCCGGTGCCGTCGGCGCCATGGGTGGCACGCATATGGGCGTCGATCGCCTCGAACCGGGCATGGTCGGCCAGGGCGTCACCGCCGGCGGCCGCGAAGCCACGATAATCGGGGTCGGCTTCGATCCGCGCGCCATGGCGGGCCAGCAGATCGTGCATCACCGCCTGCTTGACACGTGCCACCGCCGGCCAGTCGATCAGCGGTTCCGCCGCCACGCGCCGTGCCTTGGCTCCAAGGCCCAGCCGGTCGAGGCTGCGGGCGGTTTCGTCCGCGCCGGCGATGGCGTCAGCATCGATGATCATGGTGTTCAGGAACAGCCGGCTCGACGGCGAATAGGGGCTGTAGCTCAACGGGTCGGCATCGAACAGCGCGTGCACCGGGCTGACGCCGATACAGGCGGCACCCTGGGCGGCGGCGGCGCGGGCCAGGCTGGCCAGCGCCGTTGTGTCGCCGCAGCCCAGATCGCCATGTCCCGCCCCGTCTCCGGCGCCGTCATGGCGCCTGAGACTGTAGAGCTGCGCGGCGATGCCCCAGAGCCTGGGGTCGCTGTGCCTGGGGTTGCTGTCGCCGGTGGCGTCGGCGAGGCTGAAACAGCGATCGGGCACCGGCGGGGCCAGTGGTGGCACCTGTGACGGCGCCCCCGGTTCGCGGGCGAGGCGGTCTTCGCGGGCGAGGCGGTCGTGGCTTTCGCGGATCTGGGCCACGGAGCCGGCGGGCAGGTCCAGCACCGCCAGCAGCGCGCGCAGCGTGTCGGGCGATACCTCATGTGGCTGGCCGGCGGCATCCTCCCAGGCGGTGGCGATGCCGGCGGCAGTGGCAAGGGCTGCAAGTGCTGTGTCACGATCCTTCATCGGCGGCGCCCTCCGGATCTGACGGGGTGGGGTCCGACAGGATGACGGCGGTGGTGCGGGGGCGCAGTTCGCCCGCCTCCAGCGCGTCGATCGCGCCGGGCACGACATAGAGCCAGCGGCCATCGGGACGGTCCTGAAGGGCGACCGGCTCGGTGCCCAGATTGCACAGCACGGTCAGGATCTGGCCGTCGCCCAGCCGCCAGCGGGCGCGCACCGCCGCCGGGCCGATCGCACCGGCACCGATCGAGGCGGCGCCAGGCAGGCGCGGCATGATCTCGCGCGCCCGCAGCGCCAGCAGGCCGGCGACCAGCGCGCGGCGTGCCCGGGCCGCGCCGTCATCGGCATCGTCGGGCTCGACGCGTGAGGTCTCGAAGGTCAGCGGCGCGTTGGGGTCGGGAATGCGGGCGCGGCTGTGGTCGTCGGCGAAGCGGCTGAACCGGGCGAATTCGCGCCGCCGCCCGTCGCGCACCAGCGGCGCCAGCTCGTCGTTGTGGTCGGTGAAATACAGGAAGGGCCGGGTGCTGCCCCAATCCTCGCCCATGAACATCAGCGGGATCGGTGGCGACAGCAGCAGCAGGGCGATCGCCGCCGCCAGGGCGTCCGGATCGGCCAGCGTGGTCATCCGGTCGCCGAAGGCGCGGTTGCCGATCTGGTCGTGGTTCTGGATGAAATTGACGAAGGCCGTGGGCGGCAGATGGCCGCTGGGCTGACCGCGCGGCGTGCCGTCGCGATAGGATGACGGGTGGCCCTGATAGACGAAGCCCTCGGCCAGCGCGCGCGCCAGCTTCCCGGCCGGATCATGGGCGTAATCGGCGTAATAGCCGTCGGTCTCGCCGGTCAGCAGCACATGCAGCACGTGATGGGCGTCGTCGTTCCACTGCGCGTCATAGCGGCCCTCGCCCAGATGGGCGGCGACGTTCTCGTCATGCTCCAGCACCAGATGGACATGACGGCCGGGCTCGACCGCGCGGCGGACGATCTGCGCGGCCTCGTCCAGCCAATCGGCCTCGCTGATCGCGTGGACGGCGTCGAGCCGCAGGCCGTCGACGCGGTATTCCATCAGCCAGTACAGGGCGTTCTGCGTGAAATATTGCCGCACCTCTGGCCTGCGGAAATCGATCGCCTGGCCCCAGGGGGTGTCGATGTCGTCGCGGAAGAAGCCCGCGGCATAGGCGCCGAGATAGTTTCCGTCCGGGCCGAAATGGTTGTAGACCACGTCCAGGAACACCATCAGCCCCAGGCCGTGCGCGGTGTCGATCAGGGTCTTCAGCGCTTCGGGCCGGCCATAGGCGCTGTCAGGCGCATAGGGCAGCACGCCGTCATAGCCCCAGTTGCGGCTGCCGGGGAAATCGTTCACCGGCATCAGTTCGATGGCGGTGAAACCCATCGCCGCCACCTCGCGCAGCCGCTGGGTGACGCCGGCGAAACCGCCCCACAACCCGACATGAACCTCCAGCAGCACCACCTCGTGCCAGGGGCGGCCCTGCCAGTCGCCATGACGCCAGGCGAAGGCGCGCGGGTCGATGACCTCGGACGGCCCGTGGATGTCGTCGGGCTGGAAACGCGACAGCGGGTCGGGCACCGCCAGCACCTGATCGCCGTGGCCGGCATCGCCGATGCCATAGTGATAGCGGCTGCCGGCACCGCAATCGGCGGTCAGCTCGAACCAGCCGTCACCCGCCGGCTGCATCGGCTGCGGCGCGCGGCCATCGAGCAGAAGCGAGACCGCGCCGGCATCGGGCGCCCATAGCCGGAATCGTGTGCGGTCGGCGGCGAGCAGTTCGGCCCCGGCCGGCAGCGGGTGGCCGAAGCGCCATTCGGGCGGCGGATCACGCGGCAGATCGGCCGCCAGCAGGCGCAGGCTGCGCGCGGCCACCGTCATCGGACCGCCGGTGACATGGGTTTCCTCCAGCGCCGCATCGGCGCTGTCGGCCAGCCGCCGCCAATGCAGCCCGTGATCGCCCAGACCGGCATAAGGCAGGGTGAACACGGCATCGTCGGCGCCGGCATTCAACAGCAGCAGCACCACATCCAGCCGGTCCGGGTCGACATCCGACGCGCCGACGCGGCTGAGTGCCACGGCGCGGGTCTCAGGATCGTTCCAGGCGTCATCCGTCGCCGGCTGGCCATCGGTGCCGAACCAGGCGATATCGGACAGGCCATAGGCGTAGTGTTCGGCGCCATGCAGAAACCGCCGGCTGCGCAGCACCGCGAACCGCCGGCGGATGGCCACCATCCGGGCGGTGAAGCGGGCGAGCGAGGCGCCGGCCGGCGTGTCGAGCCGGGTCCAGTCGATCCAGGATATCTCGTTGTCCTGGCAATAGGCGTTGTTGTTGCCCTGCTGGCTGCGGCCGAGTTCGTCGCCGCCCAGCAGCATCGGCGTGCCTTGCGAGACCAGCAGCGTCGCCAGCATCGCCCGTTGCAGCCGGGCGCGGGTATCTTCGATCACCGGGTCGTCGGTCGGCCCCTCGACGCCCCAATTGGCCGAGATGTTCTCGCCATGGCCGTCATTGTTGCCCTCGCCATTGGCCTCGTTGTGCTTTTCGGCATACGAGACCAGATCGCGCAGCGTGAAGCCGTCATGGGCGGTGACGAAATTGATCGAGGCGGACGGCAGGCGATGGCGATGGTCGAAAACATCGCTCGACCCCGCAAGCCCGCCGGCAAGGGCGCTGATCTGCCCCGGGTCGCCGCGCCAGTAGCGGCGCAGGCTGTCGCGATAGCGATCGTTCCATTCGGCGAAGGGCGGCGGGTGGTTGCCGAGCTGATAGCCGCCGGGGCCGGTGTCCCAGGGCTCGGAAATCAGCTTCACCCGCGACAGCACCGGATCCTGAATGATCGCATCGAAAAAGCCCGAACCGGGGTCGAAGCCGGTGCCTTCCCGGCCCAGCGTGACGCCCAGATCGAAGCGGAAGCCGTCGATATGATAATGCGTCACCCAGTGGCGCAGCGAATCCATCACCATCTGCAACACGCGGGGATGCGGCAGGTTGAGCGTGTTGCCACAGCCGGTATCGTTGATGCAGTGCCGTTCCGCCCCCGGCACCAGCCGGTAATAGCTGGCGTTGTCGAGCCCGCGGAAGCTGAGTGTGGGGCCGAGCTCGCTGCCCTCGGCGGTGTGGTTGTAGACCACGTCGAGGATCACCTCGATGCCGGCGGCATGCAGCTTGCGGATCGCCACCCGCATCTCGTTCAGCGTGTCACTGGCAAGATAGGCCGGGTCCGGCGCGAAGAAGCCGATGCTGTTATAGCCCCAATAATTCCTCAGGCCCATGTCCTGAAGCCGGCGGTCATGCACGAAGGCATGCACCGGCAGCAATTCCACGGCCGTGACCCCCAACCCCTGAAGATGATCGATGAAGCGGCGGTCGGCGAGGGTCGCGAAGCTGCCGCGCTCATGGGCGCGCAGATCGTCGCGCAGCATGCTGATGCCGCGCAGATGCGCTTCATAGATCACCGTGTCGCGCCACGGCACCTGCGGCGGCCGGTCGTCGCCCCAGTCGAAGGTATCGACGGTGACCACCGATTTCGGCATCGCCGGGGCGCTGTCGCGACGGTCGAACGACAGATCGCGGCGCGGCGAGCGCAGATTATAGCCGAACAGATGATCGGACCAGCGCAGCCGGCCCCGGATCTGGCGGGCATAGGGGTCGAGCAGAAGCTTGTTGGGATTGAAGCGGTGGCCGCGCTCGGGCTCATAGGGTCCGTGGGCGCGATAGCCATAGACGATGCCTTCCCCGGCATCGGGCAGATAGCCGTGCCAGACCTCGTCGGTGCATTCGGGCAGGGTCAGGCAGGCAAGCTGCCGGCGGCCCTGCGCATCGAACAGGCACAGGTCGATCCGGCTGGCATTGCCTGAGAACACGGCGAAATTCACCCCCAGCCCGTCCCATGTGGCACCAAGCGGCCAGGGACGTCCGGGGAGCAGGCGATCGGCTGGTGCCGGCATGAGGCGTCACCTTTCCTGGACAGGGCTGTCGTCGGTATGACTGGGAAGGGGGCCGCGACCGATGCCGGGACCATGGCGGAGCAGCAGGGTCGCGAGCGGTGGCAGGGTCAGCGACAGCGAGGCCGGCCGGCCATGGGACGGTTCCTCCAGCGCCATCACCTGCCCGCCATTGCCCATGCCGCTGCCGCCATAATCGGTGGCATCGGTGTTCAGGATCTCGTGCCACAGGCCGGCTGTTGGCACGCCGATGCGGTAATCATACCGCGGCACCGGGGTGAGGTTGGCGACCACCAGGATGTCGGGCTCCGGGTCGTCTTCACCGGTGCGGCGGATATAGGCGATGACGCTGTTGGCGGCGTCGTCGCCGACCAGCCACAGGAAGCTCGACGGCTGGTCGTCGGCGCGGTGCAGGGCCGGCTCCCGCGTGTAGAGCCGGTTGAGATCGGCGACCAGCTTCTGAATGCCGCGATGGCCGGGATTGTCGAGCAGATCCCAGGGCGTCGAGGCGTCGTGGTTCCATTCGCGCGGGTTGCCGAGTTCGCCGCCGGCGAAGATCAGCTTGCGGCCCGGATGGGTCCACATGAAGGCGAAATAGGCCCGGAGATTGGCGCGCTTCTGCCAGTCGTCGCCGGGCATCCGGCCATAGAGCGAGCCCTTGCCATGCACGACCTCGTCATGCGACAGCGGCAGGACATAGCGTTCCGACCAGGCATAGACCAGGCTGAAGGTGAGCGAGCCATGATGGAAGCGGCGATGGATGGGATCCTGCGCCATATACTCCAGACTGTCGTGCATCCAGCCCATATTCCATTTATAGCTGAAGCCCAGACTGGTGCCGTCCGGATCCTCGCCCAGCGGCGCGGTGACACCCGGCCAGGCGGTGCTTTCCTCGGCGATCGTGATGGCGCCGGGCACGCGCGCGCTGATGGCCTGGTTCATCTGGCGCAGAAAGGCGACCGCTTCCAGATTCTCGCGCCCGCCATGGATGTTGGGCACCCATTCGCCGGCATTGCGGCTGTAATCGCGATAGAGCATCGAGGCCACGGCATCGACCCGGATGCCATCGATGTGATAGCGCTCCAGCCAGTAGAGCGCCGAGGCGATCAGGAAGCCCGAGACCTCGCGCCGGCCGACATTATAGATCAGCGTGTTCCAGTCGCGGTGGCGGCCCTCGCGTTCATCGGCATGTTCATAGAGCGCCGTGCCGTCGAACCGGGCCAGACCATGGGGGTCCGACGGGAAATGCGCCGGCACCCAGTCGAGGATCACGCCGATACCGGCGCCATGGCAGCGGTCGACGAAGCGCGCGAAACCGCGCGGCCGGCCGAAGCGGGCCGTGGGCGCGAACAGCCCCAGCGGCTGATAACCCCATGATCCGCCGAAGGGATGCTCCATCACCGGCAGCAGCTCGACATGGGTGAAGCCGAGCGTCGAGAGATAGGGGATCAGCCGGTCGGCGAGCCCGTCCCAGTCGGGATGGCTGCCATCCCCGGCGCGATACCAGGATGCGGCATGAAGTTCATAGACCGAGATCGGCGCGGTCGGCGCCTGGGCCTCGGCGCGGCGCGCCATCCAGCCGTCATCGGTCCAGGTGAAGGGCGTGGGATCGGGCACGACCGAGGCGGTGCCCGGCGGCATTTCGGTCGCCTGGGCGATCGGGTCGGCCTTCAACTGGATCTGGCCGTTGGCGTCGAGGATTTCGTATTTGTACAGCCGGCCGGCGGTGACGCCGGGCACGAACAGTTCCCACACGCCCGCCGCATGGCGCAGCCGCATCGCCAGGCGCCGGCCATCCCAGCCGTTGAAATCGCCGATCACCGACACCCGGCGGGCATTTGGCGCCCAGACCGCGAAGCGGGCGCCGTCGACACCGTCGATCTCGGTGACATGGGCGCCCAACACCTGGGCCAGATCGAGATGCCGGCCCTCATGGATCAGATGCAGGTCCAGATCGCCCAGCAGCGCACCGAAACGATAGGGGTCGTCGACGTCAAACGTGCCCCCGGCCGTGGTCAGGCGCAGGCGATAACCGCCGTCGTCGACCATCCGTGGCACCGTGCCGCCGAAGATGCCAGCGGCGTGCAATCGGTCGAGCCGGCCCAGTTCGTGGCCGTCATCGGTGGCGATCACCCTCACCGACAGCGCGTCGGGCTGAATGGTGACGATGCGCATGCCGCCATCGGGATCGGTTCGTGGCCCCAGCACGGCGAAGGGGTCGCCGTGGCGGGCCTCGGCCAGCGCATCCAGGGCGCCTTGGTCGACGGGCGGGCGGCGCCCGCCGTCGAAGTTGGCGACCCCAAGGTCGGTGGCCCTGAGGTCGGCTCCCGCGCTGCCATGCGCCGCAGCACTATGGGCATGGGGATCAGTCGGGGCGTGCGACATCATCGCTCTCCGGGCAAAGGCGCTTGGTGATGCGGGCCAGACCATGGACCGGCAGAGGCAGCCAGTGCGGCCGGTGGTCCGCTTCATAGGCCACCTCATAGGCGGCCTTTTCGAGCAGGAACAGGTCGAGCAGCGGCGGCATGTCAGGGGCGGCGGGATCGCCCTCACAACCCAGATAGGCGGCGAGGAAGGCGGCCGCGGCATCGTGGTGCAGACGGGTCAGCCACAGCGTGGCATCGCCCGGCTCGACGCCGCTGCCGATGCCGGCGCCTGTATCCTTCAACGGCATCGCGGTGACATAGTCGAGCGAGCGCAACAGCCCGGCGACGTCGCGCCACGGGCTGTCCTTGGCCCGGCGCAAGGCCAGCGCCCGGCTGGGCTCACCTTCGAAATCGATCAGCACCACATCGCCCATCGCGACCAGAAGCTGACCCAGATGGAAATCGCCATGGATGCGGGTCAGGGTGCTGCCTGCGCCCTGGCGGGCCAGTTCGGCCATCCGCGCGGTCAGCCGGTCGCGGCGGTCGAGCACCAGGCGCGCGGCGGCGGCATCGTCGGCGGCGACCCAGCCCTCGCCCGCCTCCTGACGGGCGATGATCGCGAAGGCCGCATCCAGCCCGTCGGCCATCCGTGCCATCCAGGCATCGGCGGTGGCGGGATCGGCGGTTTCGGGCGCGAAATCGGGGTCGTCGGATGGCCGCGCCAGCACGTCATGCAGATCGCGCAGCCGCCGGCCGATGGTGGCGGCCAGATCGCGGATGCCCGAGACGACATCCTCCAGCCGGTCGTGATCGCTGGTGTGCAGGGCATCCAGCGCCCGGGCAAGCTGGTCGGTGATCCAGCCCCAGCCATCACCCTGATTGCGGATGAAGCGCTGCACCACGGCGACGGTGCCGCCGTGATCGCTGCCACCATCGCCGTCCTGACCGCCCTGCCAGACCAGCTCGCCCAGGAAGTCGGCGACGCCGGCATAGCCGGCGGCGGTGAGATGGCGGGCCATTTCGGCTTCCGGATTGATGCCGGGGGCGAAACGGCGGATCAGCTTGATCATGGCGGTCTCGCCGATGATCAGCGAACTGTTGGTCTGTTCGGTGCCAAGCCAGCGCACCGGCGCATCGGGCGCGATCGATGCGGCGACCTGCCGCGCCTCGTCGGAACCGGCCACGGCCCTGAGGCCCGGCACGCCAGCGGTCCCACCGGCGGCCCCGCCGGCATCCGCCCCGCTGCCGGCGGCAATGCCGGCAATGACCGCGCGGGCGAAGCTTTCCAGCGCGAAGCCGTCGGTGAGCAGCCCGACGCGGGCGGTCTGGCGCACCCGCGCCAGGGCCAGCCGCACCGCGGTCGACGATGCGTCGGCGCGATCGGCATCCCACAGGATGCCCAGCGGCAGGATGTGCCGGTCCTGGCCGCCATCACCGTGGCGGACATCGACCCCGGCGATCAGGATAGCGCCGTCACTGCCGGGCAGCGGTTCCACGAACCCCAGGCTGACGGCATCGGCGGCGATGCCGTCGCCGCCCGCGAACCAGCGCCGCTTCGCCAGCCATTCCGGCAGCACGTCATGGGTCAGACGCTGGCGATGCGGATCGTCGATCAACTGCGCCAGACCACGGCGCAACACGAAGGTCTGGTAATCGGGCAGCGGATCGGGGGCCGGCTGGTGCCAGGCCGGGGCATCCGCCTCGGGCTGCAACTCAAAGCTGTAAAAGCCATATGGTGGCAAGGTCAGGAGGTAGGGTAACTGGCCGATCGGCGGGAAGGTGGCGCCCCCGACCAGTTCCACCGGCACGTGGTGCTGATAGCGCGACAGATCCAGCTCCACCGCCTGGGCGGTCCGCGACAGATTGGCGACGCACAGGATGGTGGCGTCGTCATCGCCGCGCAGATAGGCCAGAACCCGACGATTGCCGGGATAGAGGAAATCCAGCCGGCCGCGACCGAAGGCCCGGAAGCGGCGGCGCACCTGAAGCATGCGCCGGGTCCAGTGCAGCAGCGAATGGCTGTCGCGGAGCTGGGTTTCCACATTGACCGCGGCATGGCCGTAAAGCGGGCCGATGATCGGCGGCAGGATCAACTGTTCCGGGTCGGCGCGCGAGAACCCGCCATTGCGGTCGGGCGACCACTGCATCGGCGTGCGCACGCCATCGCGGTCGCCCAGATGGACATTGTCGCCCATGCCGATCTCGTCGCCATAATACAGCACCGGGGTGCCGGGCATGGTCAGCAACAGGCTGTGCATCAGCTCGATGCGCCGGCGGTCGCGTTCCAGCAGCGGCGCCAGCCTGCGGCGGATGCCCAGATTGATCCGGGCGCGACGGTCGGAGGCATAGGTTTCCCACAGGAAGGTGCGCTCGGTCTCGGTCACCATCTCCAGCGTCAGTTCGTCGTGATTGCGCAGGAAGATCGCCCATTGGCAGCCATCCGGAATCTCCGGCGTCTGGCGCATGATGTCGGTGATCGGGAAGCGGTCTTCCTGGGCGATGCTCATATACATGCGCGGCATCAGCGGGAAATGAAACGCCATGTGGCATTCGTCGCCGGCGCCGAAATATTCCTGGGTGTCTTCCGGCCATTGATTGGCCTCGGCCAGCAGCATGCGGTCGCTGTAATGCTCATCCAGATGGGCGCGGATCTTCTTCAGAACCGCGTGGGTCTCGGGCAGGTTCTCGTTGCTGGTGCCCTCGCGCTCGATCAGATACGGCACGGCGTCGAGCCGGAGGCCGTCGACGCCCATATCCAGCCAGAAGCGCATCACGCTCTGCACCGCGTCGAGCACGCGCGGGTTGTCGAAATTCAGATCGGGCTGGTGTGAATAGAACCGGTGCCAGTAATAGGCCCCGGCCTCGGCATCCCAGGTCCAGTTCGATTTCTCGGTGTCGAGAAAGATGATCCGGGTTTCGGGAAATTTGCGGTCGTCATCGGACCAGACATAGAAATTTCGATGCGCCGATCCCGGCTTCGCCTTGCGGGCGCGCTGGAACCAGGGATGGGTGTCGGAGGTGTGGTTGATCACCAGCTCGGTGATGATCCGCATGCCGCGGGCATGGGCCTCGGTCACGAAACGGCGGAACTCGGCGAGGGTGCCGTAGTCGGGATTGACGTTGCGATAATCGGCGATGTCATAGCCGTCATCGCGCAGGGGCGAGGGATAGAACGGCAGCAGCCAGATGGTATCGACGCCCAGATCGGCGATGTAGTCGAGCCGGCTGATCAGGCCGGCGAAGTCGCCGATACCATCATTGTTGCCATCGAAGAACGACTTCACGTGCAACTGATAGATGACCGCGTCCTTGTACCAGAGCGGGTCGGCCGGATGGGCAGCGGCCGCGCGGGCATCGGTCGCCCGGAAGGGACCGCGCGACCGGTGCCCGCGCGGGGACGAGGTCTTCGGCGTGGCAGGCGACATGCGGTTCAGCCTTTCTGTGGCGGGCGCACCCGCCAGATCGCGAAGGGAAGCCAGGCAGGATCGAGCCGCAGATGATGCTGGCGGCCCGCCCAGGTGAAACGGTTGCCGGTGACCAGATCCTCGGCCGGCAGCACGGCATCGGGTTCCAGCCCCCACAGGTCGAAGGGCAGATCCATGGCGGCATCATGGGCGTTGTGCGGATCCAGGTTCACCGCCACCAGCACCACGTTGTCGCCCAGTGCCGTCGATTTGCTGAACAACAGCATCTGGTCGTGATGAATGCTGTGGAAGACCAGTCCGCGATTGTCCTGAAGGGCAGGGTTCTGGTCGCGGATACGGTTCAGCATCGCGATTTCGGCGCGGATATTGCCGGGCCGGTTCCAGTCGCGCGGCTTGATCTCGTATTTCTCGCTGTCGAGATATTCCTCGCGCCCGGGCAGGGCCGCGCCCTCGCACAGCTCGAAGCCGTTATACATGCCCCACAAACCCGACAGCATGCTGGCAAGGCAGGCGCGTTGCAGAAAGCCGGCGCGGCCGGCCGTTTGCAGGAAGGTGGGGTTGATGTCGGGCGTGTTGACGAAGACATGCGGCCCGAAGACATCCACCACCGGCGGCGTGCTGAGTTCGGTGAAATAGTCGGTGAGTTCAGACTTGGTGTGGCGCCAGGTGAAGTATGTATAAGACTGCGCGAAGCCGATCTTCGCCAGCCGGTACATCACCTTGGGCCGGGTGAAGGCTTCGGCCAGGAACACGGTGTCGGGGTGGTCGCGCTTGATGTCGGCGATCAGCCATTCCCAGAACGGGAAGGGCTTGGTGTGCGGGTTGTCGACCCGGAACAGCCGCACGCCCTCGCCCACCCAGAAGGCCACGACGTCGCGCAGCGCCTGCCACAGATCGGGCACCGCGCCGTCGGCATAGAAGTCGACATTGACGATGTCCTCATAGCGCTTGGGCGGGTTCTCGGCATAGCGCATCGAGCCGTCGGACCGCCAGGCGAACCAGTCGGGATGCGCGCGCAGCCAGGGGTGATCGGGCGAGCACTGAATGGCGAAATCCAGCGCCACCTCCATGTCCAGCGCGGCGGCGGCCCGCACCAGCGCGCGAAAATCCTCCAGCGTGCCAAGCTCGGGATGGATGGCGTCGTGGCCACCCTCGTTCGAGCCGATGGCATAGGGGCTTCCCGGATCGTCGGGACCGGCGGTCAGGCTGTTGTTGCGGCCCTTGCGGTTGGTGCGCCCGATCGGATGGATCGGCGGCATGTACAGCACGTCGAAGCCCATGGCCCGGATATCGGGCAGGCGCCTGATGACGTCGGGGAACCGGCCATGCCGGTCGGGGCTGTCGGTTTCCGATCGGGGGAACAGCTCGTACCACGCCGAATAGCCGGCGCGTCGGCGTTCGACCTCGACCGGATAATCGGTGGGGGTGGCACTGGCGAAGGGGCGCGGATCGACCAGCGCCATGGCATCGCGGGTTTCCTGATCGAGCATGCGGGCGACCTGCGTCGCCTGATCGGCGGCGGTTTCCACCTGAAGCGCGATGTCGTTGATGTCATGGGCCTTCAACAGCGCCAGCCCGTCATCGACATCCACCGCGCGGACGGCGCCCGCCGCCTGTTTCTTGGCCAGATCGGCGCGGTACGATCCCCAGGCGTCGCGCCAGGCCATGATCTCGAACCGCACCCGTCCCAACCGGTTCAGCGGCATCCGGCCACGCCAGCGATCGTTGATCACCGGTGCCATCGGGGCCTCCTGCCACACCATGTCGTCGCCGGTCATCTCCTCGTCGGGGCGCCAGCGCAGCACCGCCTTCAGCACGTCATGGCCATCGGCGAAGATGTCGGCCTCCACCGTCAGGCTGTCGCCCAGTCGGCGGCGCACCGGATAGCGGCCGCCATCGATCAATGGTGACACGCCCTCGATGGCGATGCGCGGGGCGGCGGCGGCCCTGGCCGGTGTGCCGGGGTCGCGGCCGCGCACCGGCATCGACGGCGTGGCGGCCAGCGCCTGAACGCCGCCCGGCGCCAGGGTCAGCGGCTGACCGGGGGTCAACCCTTCCAGCACCTGCACCCGGTCCTGCCGTGCCAGCAGGGCATGGGGGTCGATCGTCAGAGGTCTATGGGTGTATCGGTTGATCAGCAGCAGCCGGGCGGGGTCGCCGTCGATCAGCAAGGCGGTGAGGCCGCCGCCATCGCCGGTCAGCACCTGAAGCGGCCGCCCGGGCGCCTGGGGCGCGGCTTCAGCGGCCGCTGCGTCGACAGGATGGCGATCGAAACCGGCATTCGCCACCCGCACGGCGGCGGCCAGATCGAAGGCCGGGTGCTGCGGGCGGGGGCGGGGTATGGCGTCGGGGCGCAGCGGATCGGGGTCGCCCCAGGCGAAACCGGTTTGCAGGATCAGCCCGTCGAACAGCCAGGGCGCCAGCCGCAACGCGCGGGTGGCGGCGATCCCGGCGGCGGCCGCACTGCCGGCGGTTTCGCCCAGACGCGGCCCGAACGGCACCTCCGGGCAGGCGAGCACGCTGCCGATCCGCGACAGCCGGGCGATCTCCTGATACAGCCAGTCATCGGCCAGATTCCACCAGGCATCCGAGGCGACCGCGGCGTCGAAGCCGCAATCCTCCAGCCCCGCGACCACATGGGCGGCGACGCCATGGGTCCAGACGATGGCGCGCAGATCGCCCCGCGCCTGCCTGCCCCGATCGATCACCCGTCGCCAGTCCGCGCCGTCAAGGGCTGCGGGCGCCATGCAGCGCACACCGGCGATGCCGGCGGCGGCCAGACCGGCGAGTTGCCCGGCCATGCGGTCGACCCGCCGGCGGGCATCATGGTCGGAGAGGGGTGCCCGCGCATCGCCCTGGCGGCGGCTCAGCCATCTCGGATCGGCAGGGTCGACGGCAAGGTCGTCGAGGGGGTCGAGGTCGACCAGCAGGCCCAGGCCGTGCTCGGCCGCAATCGCGACCGATGGTGCCACACGCGCTTCGACCAGCGGCCCTGCCAGCAGCAGATGGCTGAAGCCAAGATCGCGGCCATGGGCGGCGGCGGCGGTCAGGGCCTGCGGGTCCAGCGCGGTCGCGGCCGGCAGCAGGCAGATGCGCGGCCGCCAGCGCCCGTCCGCCCTCGCGGGCAGCGGGCTGGTCGTCTGGGTCTGCGGGGTCATGCGTCCTCCGACGGGCGGCGGATGCGGCCGCGTGAGGTGCGGGCGGGCGTGGGGGCGCGGACGGGCGTGTCGGCGGTGCCGGGGGCCTCCGCTCCGGATGCGGGCCTGGTCCTGGCCGGCTTCCTCCTTGCCACGGTCTTTTCCGGCCCGGCCTTCCCCATGCTCTCATTGACCTTGGCGAGCGCGCGACGGGCGCGGATGCCCGGGGCGGGGCCACCCTCTTCCGGGCCGCAGCCGTCACCTGTGGGCGGAATGCTGTCGCGGGCTGCCTCTTCGGCGGCAAGTTCGGCCTCGGCCGCCAGCCAGTGGGCCTCGGCGCGGCCCTCCGGGCGGCCATCCGCCTCCCAGATCCGGTGGGCGATCTCGCGCAGGCGCCGGTGACGGGCGTCGTCGTCTTCATGTTCATGGCCTGTGCCCGGATGCATCGGGGTCGGTTGCGTTGAGGTGGGGCGCTTCTGATCCTGCATGCCGGCTGATCCTCGTCGTCGGGCGGGGGCGGCTGGCGGGGCCGCTTGATCTCGGACCATCAACCCGTCGGCGGCGCGAATGGTTCCGTGAGCGATCCCCTGCCGCCGGCTCTGGAACCCTTCGCACCGCGACGGGTTGTGCTGGTCCGGGGCGGCAGACCGGTCGCCCGCACATGGGCCCGCCGGATAGCCGCCAGTGTCCGATACCCTGCCCGATGACAAGGAACCTGATCATGGCCAAGTCCAGAGACCAGAGCGCCGACAGCGGCAACCAGGCGAATATCCACACGCTTGAACAGGTGGCGTCCCTGGCGGCGGGCGTCTGGCTTGTCCGCCACGGCCTGCGCTCGGATCGGTTGGGCGCGCTGGGCGGCATCGCCTCGGTGGCGACCGGCGGCATGCTGATCGCGCGCGGCCTGCAGGGCCATTGCGCGCTGTATGAAAAGCTGGGCATCGACACCCGCGACACCAGCGAGATCAACGGCCACAGCACGTCGGAGGTCCACGCCTCGGTCACCATAGACCGCCCGGCATCGGAACTGTATGCCCGCTGGCGGGATGTCGAGAACCTGCCGCGCATCCTGTCGCATGTGCACAGCGTGCAGGCGATCGACGACCGCCGCTCGCGCTGGGTGATCGACAGCCCCACCAGCGACAGCCTGTCCTTCGTGTCCGAGATCACCCAGGACATCCCCAACCGGCGGATCGCGTGGGAAACCACCGAGGATGCCGAGGTTCAGAACAGCGGCATGGTCGAGTTCCTGCCCGACGATAGCGCCGATGGCGATGGTGGACCGCGCACCGAAATGGTGGTGACGCTGCGCTATGAGGTGCCGGCCGGCCTGCTGGGGCGGCTGGGCCAGTGGCTGCTGCCGCGCCATCCCAAGCGCCAGCTGGTCGACGATCTGCGCCGCTTCCGCCGCCGGATGGAGGAGGAGGGCGCCGGGGCAGAGGCGGGCGCCGGCACGGCCGGCAGGACGGCCGGAAGCACCGCGCCCGGCACATCCCCCACCGGCGCGCCCGGCACGACCTCCACTGGCGCGCCCGGCACGACCGGCAGCGGCAGCGCGCCGGCCTCGGCGCCGTTCACGCCCGGTCGGCAGTCCGGCACGGGCAGCAAGCCGGCGGGAGCTTGAGGATATGAGCGGCGGGGAACAGCCGGCCGCCGGGGCTGGCAGTGGCACCGATGCCGGCACCGGTCCGGCCGGGCTGCTGCCCGAGCCGATGCCGGACTGGGCATTGTTTCTGGATGTCGACGGCTGCCTGATCGACATCGCACCCACCCCCGATGCGGTTGTGGTGACACCGGGCCTGCCCGAGCTGCTTCAGCGGCTGCATGGCCGCTTCGATGGCGCGGTGGCCCTGGTCAGCGGCCGGACACTGGGCGAACTGGACCGGCTGTTCCATCCGGCCGTGCTGCCGGCGGCAGGCCAGCACGGGCTGGAGCGGCGCGACCACCCGCCGGTGTCGCTGGCCCGCGGATTCATCGAGGTGGGTCAGGTGCTGGAGCGGTTCGTGGCCGATACGCCCGGCACCTTGATCGAACGGAAGTCCTGTGGCTATGCCGTGCATTACCGCGCCCGGCCGTCGGCCGGGCCGGCGGTGGACCGGGTGGCGCGGGCGCTGGCGACCGTCACCGATCCGCCGCTGACGGTGGTGCCCGGCAAGATGGTGGTGGAGGTGCGGATGCCCGGCGCCGACAAGGGCACCGCGATCCGCGGCTTCATGCAGGATGCGCCGTTTCGCGGCCGGATTCCGGTGTTCATCGGCGATGACGTCACCGATGAGGACGGCTTCGCGATGGTCAATGCCTTCGGCGGCCACTCCATCCGCGTCGGGCCACCACCACCACCGGCAACCCCGGGGGCGCCCGCCACGGCGGCCCGCTGGATGGTCCCCGATGCCGGGCTGTTCCGCGACTGGCTGCACGGGCTGGCCCTCTGACCGCGAGCCTTTGAGACAGCGGGATGAAAGCCGGGTTGGCGATCTGGCCGCCCGGCACCGGCACCGGCACCCGGAACCGGCCCGAAGTGGAACTTTCGGGTCGGTTCCGCGTTGTGGATCCAAGAGTGAAAATTCAGGTCAGAAGGCACCCACAGGGCTTGGCACATGGCATCGGCGTTGGCCGGGACCGGAGATGCAGCCGTGAGCTTGGAGGACGGATCTTGAAACGTATTGTCGTGATCTCCAACCGCGTGGCACGGGCGGAACCGCAGTCGCGTGACGATGCCGGCGCCACCGGCGGGCTGGCGGTGGCGGTGCGCGAGGCCCTGTCGGAAACCGCCGGCCTGTGGTTCGGATGGAGCGGGGCGTTAAGCGAAACCCCCGCCGTGCAGCCGCCCGAGCCCCAGCCGGGCGGCTATCGGGTCGCGACCATGGACCTGACCCCGGCCGATCATCGCGGCTATTACAACGGCTATGCCAATGAGGCGCTGTGGCCGGTGCTGCACAGCGCGCCGCATCTGATGCATCACTCGGCGCAGCGGTTTTCCACCTATCAGTCGGTGAACATCCAGTTCGTGGAGCGGCTGATGCCGTTCCTGCATCCCGACGACATGATCTGGATCCATGACTATCACCTGATGCCCGCGGCTCAGGAACTGCGCCGGCGCGGCCTGCGCAACCCGATCGGCTTCTTCCTCCACACGCCGTTTCCGGCCGCCGAGACCTTCGCCGCCCTGCCCGAACACCGCCGGTTGATCGAAGGGCTGTGCCATGCCGATCTGATCGGCTTTCAGACCGGGACGGATCTGCGCGCCTTCCACGATTATATCCGCTATGAGGCGCAGGGCACCGTATCGATGGATGGCCGGGTGGACGCCTTCGGGCGCCAGTGCCGGGCCTCGGTCTTTCCGATCTCGATCGACCCCATGGCCTTTGCCAAGGCCGCCGAGGCGCATGCCGGGTCGGATTACTGCCGGCAGTTGCAGAACGGGCTGGCCGGACGGTCGCTGGTGCTGGGGGTGGACCGGCTGGATTATACCAAGGGGCTGCCGCATCGGATGCTGGCCTATGAATGCCTGCTGGAGCGCCACCCGGAGCTGCACCGCACGATGTCGTTCCTGCAGATCGCCTCGCAATCGCGCAGCAAGCTGCCGGAATATGTGGCGATCCGGCGCGAGTTGGA
The DNA here is from genome assembly GCF_014636235.1 of Tistrella bauzanensis. Classification (NCBI taxonomy): domain Bacteria; kingdom Pseudomonadati; phylum Pseudomonadota; class Alphaproteobacteria; order Geminicoccales; family Geminicoccaceae; genus Tistrella; species Tistrella bauzanensis. The sequence continues at coordinate 701 of NZ_BMDZ01000004.1, read as the reverse complement.
AGAGGTGAGCGGGCGGATCAACGGCCGCTTCTCGGAACCCGACTGGCTGCCGCTGCGCTATATCAATCGCGGTATTCCGCGTGAGACCCTGGCCGGCGTGCTGCGCATGGCGCGGATGGCGCTGGTGACGCCGTTGCATGACGGGATGAATCTGGTCGCCAAGGAATATGTCGCGGCGCAGGATCCGGAAGATCCCGGCGTGTTGATGCTGTCGCGCTTCGCCGGCGCCGCCCAGGAGCTGGAAACGGCCCTGATCGTGAACCCGCTGGACCACGCCCAGACCGCCGACAAGCTGCATCAGGGCCTGACCATGAGCCTGAGCGAACGGCGTGAACGCTGGCAGGCGATGATGGCGGTGATCAGCACCAATGATGTCGGGCGCTGGTGGCGCAGCTTCGTGCGCGCCCTGGCCGATGCCGCCAACCCGACCGTGCACCCGCCGGCGGGCCGGTTGAGCCGCCGCGACTTTCCGCGACTGCCGGGCGAGGATGCCCCGGCAAAGGTGGAGTTGCGCCATGGTGACGGCAGTGCTGCCCCATCTTTCGGCACCATGGCCTTGCGCGCGATGGGAGATGCCTGATCGCCCGCGCGGCGTTCCTGGAAGAGAAAATATGTCAGGATAGGAGCCTGTTGCAGAATGGGCTCCAACCCTGTCGATGTCCGCTTGCCCCCGCGCTGCGGGGCTGATTCCCTCGGGTGAG